>NZ_JBANBK010000107.1:0-25193 GCF_053572325.1 Bradyrhizobium sp. UFLA05-112
GCTTACGACGCCGCATCTTGCCGCATGTTAGTGCGTGCCGCTGCGATATCTGCCAGAATTTCCCGGTGGTCCAACGATGGGCCAAGTCTTCCAAAAATCAACAACAACCAAGGAGACTTGCCATGCGTGCCTGTGCTCGCGCGGATGATGCTGCTGTTGTGTTTCGCCAAGATATTGAAAGACTTGCGTATCAACTTGCCGAATTGGAGGAACTGCGGAGCCAAGTGCTTGAGGCCGAGCAGAAGAAGCGAAATAGACGAACGCAGAAACACATGGGATTGGGCGCATCGAGCCAAGGCACGCATTGCGGGCAATGATCGTTAAAGGGGTGTTCTT
This sequence comes from Bradyrhizobium sp. UFLA05-112, assembly GCF_053572325.1. NCBI lineage: Bacteria > Pseudomonadati > Pseudomonadota > Alphaproteobacteria > Hyphomicrobiales > Nitrobacteraceae > Bradyrhizobium > Bradyrhizobium sp. UFLA05-112. The sequence continues at coordinate 337 of NZ_JBANBK010000107.1, forward strand.
TGTCGCATTGGCATCGCTTGAGACTGCTTGGCTATATGGCCTTGCCAAAGCAGCGATAGCCGTTGGCGATTGGTTGCTATCCTAGAAGCGCAATCACGGCACTTCCCAAGGAAGCTCGCTCAACGCGTTACTCCGGGCGAGGAAGATCAGATGCGCCGATAGGCGGCCTCTCGGCCGTGCGACGACAGGAGGACCAACTGAGGCGGCCTTGCTTCTCGCGCGAAAGCTTCTCTTGGACGGTTGCTAAGATTGCGCTGCCAGAGCGGGCAGGCAACGACCAAGGGGCAAAAACGACCCCGGCCATGGGGGGCTTCTAGAGTAAGCCGGGGCCGTTGAAGTTTGCTTGGCAGGAGTTGCCAAGCGCCGGCAGCCTAACCGGTTGGGGCGTTTCGCTCTGTTCACTTTGGACATAAAATTGGCCCCAGCTATTTGGGCGGCGAGCTGGGGCCATCTCCGCTCGGTGCAGGGGGGGATTGCCGACCGGAGCATGCCGAGAACACGCGAAGTTGCCACTTGTTCCTGAGTCACTCGACCGTGCACTTTACTCCCCGCTATCCACAGTCTTGCACGTAAGGGAGATTGACAATCGAGTTGATTCGGCACTTCGGCCCTGTAGCCTTCGTCTTGGGAATGCCAAGGGTTTTGCGTAGGGGGAATCCATGGATAGTACCGAGCGAGCCTTCGTCGTTATCGCGGCGACGGGTTTCTACGTCATGGTCGCTGGCATCACTTGGCTACTGGTTAGTTGAGATAGAGCTGCCGTTACACGCTGACAGGAAACAGACCGCCAACTAAGGCGGCCTAAAGTGAGTGCCAAATCGCCACATCGCGAACCATGTTCTTCGCCGGAGAACTACGGGTATTCGCGAGAGAGCTCTGCGCGCTTCAGCAAGCGGGCTGGCAATGGAGGCAAAGCCCAACCGGACCTCGCGGCCACGAATCCTCCGCGGAGCAGCGCGACCTGTAAGGCCCACGTCAGTTTGTCGCCGTACGATCACTCCGCCGAAGCTATAGGCGACGAGAAATAGGCGGCTTTAGCTGGAGGGTCAGATGGTAGTTCGGACCCTTTTGATAGCTGTTTGCATTTTGCCGTTGAGCGTATGCCCGGGTCTTTCCAAAGGAAGCGGCTCTCATACAGACCCTCCTTGGAATCACGAGCATATAGACGTCCTGCCTGCCGATGTCCGCGCCTACATCACAGGCGTCTGCAAGGGGCCGCCTCAAGCCCAGCACGACTTCGCTACCTACCTGCCGAGCGAACACCGGTGGCGCATCAATCTTGAATACCTTCAATGCGAGGGTCTCGGTCGTGACTTCCGACGAGGCAACCAATGTCTCGATGTGGACTTCGTACAAGTCGGCTCCCACTTTCGGCTCGTCAGAAAGCAATATGCAGCCTGCGGTTTTTGACCGCTAAGCCTCCGTCCAGAAAGTCGAGCAATAGCCAATGAAGTGAAGCCGCCGACGTAAACAAGTCGGTGCCTGTGTTGCCGCCTCAGCCAGCAGGCAAACGCCATAACCTATGCCGGAGCGCAAAGGTCTTCACGCGGTCGTGCACACCGTTTGCCGCGCCGACATCGGAAGGACGCCAAATCGACTCAATTCAAATCGAGGTTCCCTGACGCTGGGCTTACGCGGAGCTGATTCCGATGCCGAACGTTCAGGTCGACCATTCCCTGTTGGTCCCCTCGATTCTGCCCACCGACATCCCCGATCTCAGCGACGACGAATGCCTCGCGTTGCTCGCGCGCGCGGTCGAGACACGCGATTCGGCCCGGCTGGATGAAGTCGCAGCCTTGATCGGCCGGCTCGCCGTCGCGATCGAATAGGGCGCAAAGGCGTCAGGCCTGCGTCGACCGGCCCGAGGCTGCCGCCTTCGGGGCAATCGCCATGTTGCGTTTTGGCGAGGCATGTTCCAAAGATGCCGCCACGTTTTTCCCGCGGCGCCGTCCGCATTCCAGGGTTCCCTAATGTCCGGTTTTGCGACCGCGCGCCAAAAGATGGTCGATGGCCAGGTGCGCACCAGCGACGTCACCGATCGCCGTATCCTCGATGCCATGCTCGCGGTTCCACGCGAGGCTTTCGTCCCCGCAAGCCGGCAGGCGCTGGCCTACCTCGACCTGGACCTCGACGTGGCCGAAGGCGGATCGGCCAAGCGATATCTGATCAAGCCGGCGCTCACCGCCAAGCTGCTGCAGGCGGCCGAGATCGGCGAAGCTGATCGTGTCCTGGTGGTCGGCTGCGCCACCGGCTACGTCGCGGCCCTTGCCGCGCGGCTCGCTGGGCAAGTCACGGCTACGGAAAGCGATTCAGCGCTCGCCGCAAAAGCGAAGAGCAATCTGGCCGCCCTGGGATTTGCCAATGTGACGTGCGCAGCAGCGCCCTGTGAAGAGGGGGATCCGGCGGCCGCTCCCTACGATGTGATCATCGTGAACGGGGCGACCGAAGTGACGCCCAGCGGGCTCTTCGAGCAGCTCAAGGAGGGCGGTCGGTTGGTCGGCGTGTCGGCCGAGACGACGCCCCAGCGGGCCGTGATCGTGACCCGCGCTCACGGCGAATTTGGCCACCGCGCGCTGTTCGACGCCGCAGCCCCGGTCCTTCCCGGCCTTGCGCGGGCGCCCGCCTTCGTCTTCTGACGGGATGGAACCCGTTAAAAATACCGTTCTGAATCAGAAGTGTGGCAGGGATGCTGCACGTGAAGAGTTTCCGCTGCGAACAACCGTCGGGTAGTTCCGTCCGGCTTGCCCCCGTCCTATGGTGCGCCGGGGGCAATGACTCTCTGTCACCCGGCTCGCGGGCACGAGCCGGCGATAAGAATGAAACGGAATATCTGGATGCATGGGGTGAAGCTCTTCACCGGAGCTGCGGTTTCGGTCCTCCTGATGGCGCTTGCCGGGCCGACTCCTGCCTTGGCGGAGACGATCGAAGGTGCGCTGGTGCGCGCCTATCAGGACAATCCGCAGCTCAACGCGCAGCGCGCATTTGTCCGTTCGACGGACGAAAACGTGCCGCAGGCATTGTCCGGATATCGCCCCAAAGTCTCGGTGACTGCGAGCGTCGGCACTCAGTATCTGCACACCGACTCGACGGCGGCTAGTAACAGTGGCCTCGTGATACACACGCTCACGAGTGGAAATAATGCGCCGCGCGCTGCCGGTCTCACCGTGACGCAGACACTATTCAACGGCAACCAGACCGGTAACCGGACCCGGGCCGCGGAGAATCAGGTTTCCGGCGCTCGCGAGGGATTGCGCAATCTCGAGCAGCAGGTGCTGTTCTCGGCGGCGCAGGCCTATATGGACTATCTGCGCGATTCGGCGACGGTCGAGGTCAACAAGAGCAACGTACGGGTGCTCGAGCAGACGCTCAAGCAGACCCGAGATCGCTTCAACGTCGGCGAAGTCACCAGAACCGACGTGGCACAGTCGGAAGCGCAACTGGCCGCGGGGCGAACTCTCGAGCAGCAATCCGAAGCCACTCTGACGGCGACGCGAGCGACCTATCGGCGCATCATCGGCATCGAGCCGATCAATCTTGCGCCGGGCTCACCGGTGGATCGCCTGCTGCCGCAATCACTGCCTAGGGCGGTCGAGCTTACGCTCATCCAAAACCCGACCGTGACAGCGGCGATGTTCGGGATCGATGTCGCCTTCATGAATCTGAAGGTGAACGAAGGCGCGTTGCTGCCGACGGTCACGTTCCAGGCCTCGGTCAATCAAGCCTATGAACAAACTCTGATCACTCCAAGCACGTTCAGCGCTGCCGCCATCGCGCAGGCCTCGATGCCACTGTATCAAGGCGGCGCCGAATATGCGCTGATCAGGCAGTCCAAGGAGTCGCTGGCGCAGCAGCGCCTCACGCTCGATCAAACGCGCGACCAGGCTCGGTCCGACACCGTATCTGCCTGGGGCCAGCTCGAAGCGTCCAAGGCGCAGGTGCAATCGGCGCAGGCCCAGGTGACGGCATCGGAGATCGCATTGAACGGTGTGCGCGAGGAGGCGAAGGCCGGCCAACGCACCACGCTCGACGTTCTCAACGCACAGCAGGCGCTGGTCAACGCCCGCATCAACCTCGTGAATGCGCAGCACGATCGTGTCGTGAACTCCTATCGCGTTCTCAGCTCGGTCGGCCGCCTGTCGCCGATCGTGCTCGGCCTGAAGACCAACGTCTACGATCCCAGCGTGCATTACCACCAGGTGCGCGATAGCTGGGCCGGCGTACGCACGCCCGACGGACGCTGATCTCCGCGCTCAAGGCATGATCCGCAATCTAAAGCGCGATGAAGATTCATCGCGCTTTAGATTGGCGTCGCCACATCGCGATGCTGCCTTGCGGTTTGCTTGCAATCGTCAAACGCCCTGACATAGCCTTTCACTGAGATGAGGGCGCGATTCGCGCCGCATCTCATGTTGTTTGCGTAGGGCTTCGGTGACGTGGGCAGGGGCGCACCGCCGCGCAGTGAGTCGCAATCGCCTGATCTGGGGACAAGTCAGGCGGTCGCGGCGAAAATGTCGAGCCACCCATTCGGAACCGGTCAATCCTGTCGTGCTTGGTGTAAAACAACGCATGCGAGGGCGTTGATGATGTGGAGTCGGAGATGACGCAGCCTGCAAAGGTGCAAGAACCCTCGATGGAGGAGATTCTGGCCTCGATCCGGCGCATCATTGCCGACGATGAGGCCAAGCCGCCGCCGACCGAGAAGGCCGCCGAACCTACCAAGCCCGCAGCCGCGCCGGCGCCCAAGCCGTCCGCGATGAACGACATTCCGCCGTCCAAGATCGCGCCGACCAAGCCTGTCGCCGAAAAAACTGCTGCGCCACCACCGGCTGCAAAGCCCGCAGCACCGCCGCCTGCGCCGGCCGCAAGCAACAACCAGGACGATATCGACGCGCTGCTGGCGGGGCTGGACGAGGCGACCCCCGCGCCCGAGGTGCGGGCGCCGGAACCCGAGCCCGAGCCCGACGTGCTCGAGCTGACCGACGAGATGGCGGTTGAAACGCCCGCGCCTCCACCACCGAGCTTTCGCAAGGTCGAACCGGGCGACGATGTCGAATTCGCCGAGGCTGCAGCGCCGTCTTTCCGGCCAGCTCCTCCGCCCCCATCCTACCAGCCGGTCGATTTCAATGCGCCGCCGCTGCCGCCGCAGCAGCCGATCCTAGCCCAGACGACGATCTCGGCCGTCGAGTCCGCCTTCAATTCCCTGGCCCATACCGTCCTGAGCTCGAATGCGCGCACACTGGAGGATCTGGTCAAGGAGATGCTGCGGCCGATGCTGAAATCCTGGCTCGACGACAACCTGCCGGGCCTCGTTGAACGCATCGTGAAGGCGGAAATCGAGCGGGTCTCGCGCGGCGGCCGCTAAGGCGCCGGGCCGCGCGGTCCTGATAAAGCCCTGCTTCTATGACCCATTCGGCCTGGCGACCGGGCCGGAAAGCCGTTTTGCCGCCGGGCCTTCCATAGACCTTTCCATTGACACTTTCCGTTGACTTGGCCCCCGTGCACGGCTTTTTAGCAGCCCCATGATCGAGAAAAACTACCAGCCCGCCGATATCGAAGCCCGCATGTCCGTCGTCTGGGAGGACAGCCTTGCCTTCAAGGCTGGCCGCCCCGACCGGCGCGAGGCCACCCCCTTCACCATCGTGATCCCGCCGCCGAACGTGACGGGCTCGCTGCACATGGGCCACGCGCTCAACAACACGCTTCAGGACGTGCTGTGCCGCTTCGAGCGAATGCGCGGCCGCGACGTGCTGTGGCAGCCCGGTACCGACCATGCCGGTATCGCGACGCAGATGGTGGTCGAGCGGCAGTTGATGGAGCGGCAGCAGCCCGGCCGCCGCGAGATGGGCCGCGAGAAATTTTTGGAGCGGGTCTGGGAGTGGAAGGCCGAGAGCGGCGACACCATCATCAACCAGCTCAAGCGGCTCGGCGCGTCCTGCGACTGGTCGCGCGAGCGCTTCACCATGGACGAGGGCCTGTCGAAGGCCGTCATCAAGGTGTTCGTCGAGCTGCATCGCGATGGCCTGATCTACAAGGACAAGCGCCTGGTCAACTGGGACCCGAAGCTGCTCACCGCGATCTCCGATCTCGAGGTGCAGCAGGTCGAGGTCAAGGGCAGCCTCTGGTATCTGCGCTATCCGATCGAGGGCAAAACCTTCAGCCCTGACGATCCCGCGAGCTTCATCGTCGTCGCCACCACACGCCCGGAGACCATGCTGGGCGATACCGGCGTTGCCGTGCATCCCGAGGACGAGCGCTACCAGAAGCTCGTCGGCAAGCACGTGATTCTGCCGCTCGTCGGCCGCAAGATCAAAATCGTCGCCGACGACTATTCCGATCCCGAGAAGGGCTCGGGCGCGGTGAAGGTGACGCCGGCGCACGACTTCAACGACTTCGAGGTCGGCAGGCGCCATGGCCTGCGCCAGATCAGCGTGCTCGACAAGGAAGGCTGTCTCGACCTCGTCGACAATGAGGATTACCTGCGCGACCTGCCCGAAGGTGCATCGCAATTCGCCGAGGAATTCAACGACGTCGAGCGCTTCGCCGCGCGCAAGCGCATCGTCGAGCGGCTGGAGGCGTTCGGCTTCATCGAGCGCATTGAGCCGCACACCCATATGGTGCCGCATGGCGACCGTTCCGGCGTCGTGATCGAGCCCTTCCTCACCGACCAGTGGTATGTCGACGCCAAGACGCTGGCAAAGCCCGCCATCGCTGCGGTGCGGAGCGGCGCGACGACCTTCGTGCCCAAGAACTGGGAAAAGACCTATTACGAGTGGATGGAGAACATCCAGCCCTGGTGCATCTCGCGTCAGCTCTGGTGGGGCCATCAGATCCCGGCCTGGTACGGGCCGGACGGCAAGGTGTTCGTCGCCGAGACCGAGGAGGAGGCCGTCAGCCACGCGCTCGGCTATTACGTCGAGCAGGAGGTCATCACGCCGGAGCAGGGGCGCGAGATGGCACTCGACCGAAACAAGCGCGAAAGCTTCATCACCCGCGACGAGGACGTGCTCGACACCTGGTTCTCCTCGGCGCTGTGGCCGTTCTCCACCCTCGGCTGGCCCGACGATACGCCGGAGGTGAAGCGCTACTACCCGACCGACGTGCTGGTTACCGGCTTCGACATCATCTTCTTCTGGGTCGCCCGGATGATGATGATGGGCCTTCACTTCATGAAGGAGGTGCCGTTCTCGACCGTCTACATCCACGCCCTTGTCCGCGACGAGAAGGGCGCCAAGATGTCGAAGTCGAAGGGCAACGTCATCGATCCCCTGCACCTGATCGACGAATACGGCGCCGACGCGCTGCGCTTCACGCTGGCGGCGATGGCGGCGCAAGGCCGCGACATCAAGCTCGCCACCAGCCGCGTCGAAGGCTATCGCAATTTCGCGACCAAGCTCTGGAACGCCTGCCGCTTCGCGGAGATGAACCAGTGCGTCGTGCCGGAAGGTTTTGAGCCCGCGAAAGCGACGCAGACTCTGAACCGCTGGATCGCGCACGAGACCGCGCACACCACGCGCGAGGTGACGGAAGCGATCGAAGCCTATCGCTTCAACGACGCGGCGGGCGCGATCTACCGCTTCGTCTGGAACGTCTATTGCGACTGGTATGTCGAGCTCGCAAAGCCCGTGCTGCTCGGCCCGGATGGTCCTGCGAAGGCCGAGACCCGCGCGATGGTCGCCTGGGCGCGCGACGAGATTCTGAAGCTGCTGCACCCCTTCATGCCCTTCATCACCGAAGAGCTGTGGGAGGTGACCGCCAAGCGCGAGGGGTTGCTGACGCTCGAGTCTTGGCCGCTGAAGTCCGCTGGCCCGACGGCGGAAGAGCTCGCGATGGTCGCCGCATCGATGCCGAATGACGGGGCTTTCATTTCCCCGATCGTGCTGCCGATCTTCGATCATGCCGACTTCACCGATCCTGCGGCGGAAGCCGAGATCGGCTGGGTGATCGACCTGGTCACGCAGATCCGTTCCGTGCGCGCCGAGATGAACATCACGCCGGCGACGCTGACGGCGCTGGTGCTGGCCGGAGCCTCCGCCGAGACGAAGGAGCGCGCGCCGCGCTGGGCCGACGTCATCAAGCGCCTGGCGCGGCTCTCGGACATCTCCTTCGCCGATCGCGCGCCCGACGGTGCCGTGCAGATCCTGGTGCGCGGCGAGGTCGCAGCGCTCCCGCTGAAGGGCGTGGTCGATCTCGCAGCTGAGCGCGTGCGTCTCGACAAGGAGATCGCCAAGGCTGACGCCGACATCAAGCGCGCCGAGTCCAAGCTGGCGAACGAGAAATTCGTCGCCAATGCGGCCGAAGAGGTCGTCGAGGAGGAGCGCGAAAAGCGCGAGGCCGCGCTGGCGCGAAAGGCGAAGCTGCTTGAGGCGCTGGAGCGGTTGAAGCAGGTGTCGTGAGGCCCGTTCAGGCGCTACGCGGAAACGGCTTGCTCAGGAATTTCGAGCCGGTGACGCCGTAGCGCCAGGGCAACTCGACCGCCTTGGTGAGGCCGATCCGGATGCCGGTCGCGACCACCATTTTGTCGGTGCGCGCATGCAGCGCAATCGGCGGGCGGTCGAGGGGCAGGGCGTTATGCGCGATCGTGATGCCGAGCGCCTCCGTCAGCTTGCCCGGCCCCGAACACAGCGCATGCACGTCGACCAGATGCCGGCGGCGGCGCATCGCGGCAATCCCATGCGTCGGCTCCAGCGCGCGTATCAGGACGGCGCTGGCCGAGCCTTCCTCCTCGCAGACGAAATTCACGCACCAGTGGATGCCGTAGGAGCGGTAGACGTAGGCAAAGCCGGGCGGACCGAACATCACCTGGTTCCGCGGCGTCGGCCCGCGATAGGAGTGCGCTGCCGGGTCGGTATGATGATAGGCCTCGACCTCCACGATGATGCCGCCGACGCCGTTCACCAGCAATGTGGCACCGATCAGGTCGGGGGCGACCTCGTGGACGCTGCGCGCGAAGAAGTCGCGCTTCAGCGGCTTGCCCAGTGCGGCCCTGGAGGGTTTCGATTTTGGAGCCATTCGAGGTGAGAATCGCTAGACGACAGAGCAGGATATTGCCCATATCTGCCATGTTCCCTGAAGCGGCGCGAGCCGGGTTGCGGCTAACGGCGATACCGACTAGGTAGGACCTGAACAGGCCGGACACCCCATGGTCGTTATTGTCGATACCATCACCAACCCGCTGCGCCCGCGTCACCCGGAAAAAGTGAACCGGCCTGATGCTGCTTCACCGCCGAAACCGGACTGGATCCGCGTGCGCGCGCCCAACACCCGCGGCTATGCCGACACCCGCAACATCGTGCGTGCCAACGGCCTGCATACGGTGTGCGAGGAGGCGGGCTGCCCGAACATCGGCGAGTGCTGGGACAAGAAGCACGCCACATTCATGATCATGGGCGACACCTGCACCCGCGCGTGCGCCTTCTGTAACGTCAAGACCGGCCTGCCAAACCCGCTCGATGCGGCCGAGCCGGAGCATGTCGCCGAGGCGACCGCCAAGCTTGGGCTTGCCCATGTCGTCATCACGTCTGTCGACCGCGACGATCTCGCCGACGGCGGCGCTGAGCATTTTGCCAGGACGATCCGCGCGATCCGTGCTGCCTGTCCCTCGACGACGATCGAGATCCTGACACCCGACTTCCTGCGCAAGGAGGGGGCGCTCGAGGTCGTCGCCGCAGCCAAGCCCGACGTCTTCAACCACAACCTCGAGACCGTGCCGTCGCGTTACCTGACGGTGAGGCCCGGCGCGCGTTATTTCCATTCGATCCGGCTGTTGCAGCGGGTGAAGGAGATCGATCCCACGATCTTCACCAAGTCCGGCATCATGGTCGGCCTCGGCGAGGAGCGACACGAGGTGCTCCAGGTGATGGACGATCTGCGCTCGGCCGAGGTCGACTTCCTGACCATCGGGCAATATCTCCAGCCGACCCGCAAGCACCACGCCGTGATGCGTTACGTGCCGCCAGACGAGTTCGCGTCCTACGAGAAGGTGGCCTACACCAAGGGCTTTCTGATGGTGTCGGCAAGCCCGCTCACCCGTTCGTCGCATCATGCCGGCGAAGATTTCGCGAGACTGAAGGCAGCGCGGGCCTCGATCGCCCGCTGACGTCATATGCATCGAGTGTCGAGCAAGCACCGCGTCAACCACAGCGCGCCAGAGATGTTTGATCTGGTCGCCGATGTCGAGCGCTACCCGGAATTCGTGCCGCTGTGCAGCGCGCTGAAGGTGCGCCAGCGGGTTGCAAAACCCGACGGCACGGAGGTGCTGGTCGCCGACATGACGGTGTCGTTCAAGCTGGTCAAGGAATCCTTCACCAGCCGCGTGACGCTCGACCGCGCCAATCTGAAGATCCTGGTCGAATATCTGCAGGGTCCCTTCAGCAACCTCGAAAACCGGTGGACCTTCGAGCCGAAGGGCGAGGGCGTCTGCGACGTCGGCTTTTTCCTGTCCTACGAGTTCAAGAGCCGCATGCTCGCGATACTGATGGGCTCGATGTTCGACGCCGCGTTTGCGCGTTTTTCCACCGCGTTCGAGAAGCGGGCGGACGCGATCTACGGCCGGTCGAAGCTGGCATCGTCATAAGCCTCGCCGCACGCATATCCCTCTTCCAATTCGGTATGCTTGCCATCGGGTCAGGCGAGACGCAGCGCCTGCCGCAACGTGAGCGCCAGTCCAGCGGGGTTGTCGGAAGCCATCCCGTGTCCGGCCTTCGGGACGATGCCGATATTAACCCCCTGTTGCTGTAGCTGCCTCGGATCGGCGCTATTCGGCAAAGAGGTCTCCCCAAAGATCACGGTTCTTGGAATCGACAGCCCGCGCAGCACTTCGCGCCACGTCGGCTCGCTGCCGGCGACAAGCGATCTCGCCCCCCGATGAACTGCGAAAGGTGCGCTCACGGCAAGTGATGCAGCCCAGGCATGATTCCTCTCGATTCTGGACGCTCGCACCAGGTGGTCGTGGCCATGAGCAACATAGTCAGCCTCGGACATGGCCGCGATCTTGCCGCTCACGATGCCGCCCCCCGGATCAAGATTGGGCTCGCTCAGAACGAGGGACCGGATGCGCTCTCCCAGCAGACTTGCGGCCACGATCGCCACGGATCCGCCCATGCTATGGCCAAAGAGATCGATGGCCTCCGGCGCGATTGCCTCCACGAATTCCACGACGCTGCGCGCATGGTCTGCGACGGTGTAGCCGAACTCTGCAGGACGATCGCTGAAGCCTGCTCCCAGGAGGTCGACCAGCATGATGCGCCTTCCTGCCAGCGCAGGATCGGACGCCACGACGGGATAGTCGCAGGAGGACGCGCAACCCAATCCATGGATGAAGATCAGTGGCAGTCCGTGCCCAGGGATGTCGTGATAGAGCAGGTTGGCTCCCGTGGCCTTCAGCCGGATCGACTTCATCGGTGCTTTATATCTCAACCGCGCGGCGGTCTTCGTCGTTTCACCGCGCCCCGGCGCGGCGAGCGCGCCACTCGTGTGCGCAGCCGGCTTGCCGCCTCGCGACGCGGCTTTGCGGCAGCTTGCGGGCCGCGGGCGAGGTCCATCAGCATGCGCAGAGCCTCGACGACCGAGCGTAGCCGCACGGCGGTGCGGCCGATCGCGCCAAATCGGTGCTCGCGATGGATGATGCGGCCGTCGCGCGCAGCAGCGGCGAAGTGGACGAGCCCGACCGGCTTGCCGGGCGTGGCACCGCCGGGGCCGGCGATGCCGGTGATGGCGACCGCGAGGTCGACGCCGGCGCGCTCGAGCGCACCCACCGCCATCGCGGTCGCGGTCTCCTTGCTGACGGCACCGAAATTGAGCAGCGTGCTCGCCTCGACGCCGAGCATCGCGCGCTTGGCGTCATTGGAATAGGTGACGAAGCCGCGGTCGATGACGTCGGAGGAGCCCGGGATGTCCGTCAGCGCGCCGGCGACGAGGCCGCCGGTGCAGGACTCTGCGGTCGCGATCGTCAGCTTGCGCATCCGGCACAGATCGAGCAGCGAGCGGGAGAGGGCGCGTGCGTCGCTGCCGCCCATGGCTTACGCGCTCCAGGGCAGGCGGATGGTGGCGCTCGCGGTCGCTGCGATGCCTTCCTCGCGGCCGGTGAAGCCGAGCCGCTCGCTGGTCGTGGCCTTCACCGCGACGCGCGAGATGTCGACGCCCGAGATCTCGGCAATGCGCGCGCGCATGGTGTCGCGCAGGGGACCGATCTTCGGCCGCTCGCAGATCATCGTCACCTCGAGATTGGCGACGCGGCCGCCGCGCATCGTGACGCGCTCGATGGCGTATTTCAGAAACTGGTCGGAGGAGGCACCCTTCCACTTGGGATCGCTCGGCGGGAAGTGCGAACCGATGTCGCCGTCGGCGAGCGCGCCGAGAATGGCGTCAACCAGCGCATGCAGGCCGACATCGCCATCGGAATGGGCGAGGAAACCCTTGCTGTGCGGCACGCGCACGCCGCAGATCATGACGTGGTCGCCTTCGCCGAAGGCATGCACGTCGTAACCGGTCCCGGTCCTGATGTCGCCAAGCTGGCTGGCGAGGCGCGCTTCCTCGCGGACGAAGTCTTCGGGGGTGGTGAGCTTCATGTTTGCAACATCGCCTTCAAAGGTTGCGACCGTCAATCCCGCCCATTCCGCGATCGCCGCATCATCTGTGAAATCAGAGCGTCCGTCCTTCGCCGCGCGACGATGCGCGTCGAGGATGACATCGAAACGAAAGGATTGCGGCGTCTGCGCGATCCGTAAGCGCGCGCGGTCGGGCGTTCCCTCGATCTGGCCGGCGACACCGATCAGCTTGACGGTGTCGTTGACGGGGATCGCGGGGATGGCGGCACCATCGCGGCTCGCGGCTTCGATCGCGCGGGAGATCAAGGCCTGCGAGACAAACGGCCGCGCCGCGTCGTGGATCAACACAAGGTCCGGCTTGTGCGGAGCGAGCGCTTCGAGGCCGGCGAGCACGGAAGCCTGGCGCGTCGCTCCGCCGCTGGTCGGGGGCTCATGGCGCAAACCTTTGACTGCCGCCGTGAACATGGCGCCGTCATCGGGGTTCACCACCGGCTGCACCAGCGCGACATCGGGGTGGTTGCTGAAGGACTCTATGGCGCGAAAGATCACGGGCACGCCACCGATCGCGCGGTATTGCTTCGGGCCACCCGCGCCTGCGCGCAGCCCGCGTCCGGCCGCCACGAGAACAACTGCGGTCCGCTCTGATTTCGCCATAGCGCTTAAATACTCAATTGGTAGTGATGATCGGGGCGAGGGGTAATTTTGGCATGCCTCTAGCACGGTCACCGCGGAAGAACAGTGGTGTTTGCCGGATTGTCAGCAAGCTTTTTGCTGCACTGCACTTGAAAGATTGGAAGATCTGTCTAAACTGTAGGCATGACGCTTGACTGCACAAGAATTGTGCGCAAGATAGGTCATGGCGAGCGCGATGAGGCGCCGCCTTTGAGACGAGACGTCCGTGACCGGCCCGGTAGGAATTGGCGCTAAGCCGTTGAAAATAGGTGATATTGACGTCGCCAACCCGGTCTTCCTGGCGCCCATGTCGGGGGTGACCGATTCCCCCTTCCGGCGGCTGGCCGCGGAGCTTGGGGCAGGTCTCGTCGTGTCCGAAATGACCGCCTCCGATGAGCTCGCCAATGGTCACAGGATGTCGCGGCTGCGCTGCGAGGCGACCGGCCTTGGCCCGCATGTGGTGCAGCTTGCCGGCTGCGAGGCGCACTGGATGGCGGAGGGCGCCCGGATCGCGGAAGCGGAAGGCGCCGACATCATCGACATCAACATGGGCTGCCCGGCCCGCCACGTCACCGGCGGCCAGTCCGGCTCGGCGCTGATGCGCGACCTCGACCATGCCTTGCGCCTGATCGAGGCGACGATCGCGGCTGTGAAGGTTCCGGTCACGCTAAAGATGCGGCTCGGCTGGGACGACCGTACCCGCAACGCGCCGGAGCTGGCGCGGCGCGCCGAGAGCGCCGGCGTCAGGCTCATTACCGTGCATGGCCGCACGCGCTGCCAGTTCTACAAGGGCGAAGCCGATTGGGATGCCGTGCGCGATGTTCGCGCGGCGATTTCGGTTCCGCTAGTCGTCAACGGCGACATCACCGCTTACGACAAGGCCGTGGCAGCATTGGAGGCCTCCGGCGCCGACGCCGTCATGATCGGCCGTGGGGCGCAGGGCCAGCCTTGGCTGCCCGGTCAGATCGGCCGGCGTCTCCAGGGCGGGGCGGAAGAGGCCGCCCCCTCGCTCGGCGAGCAACTCCATTATGTCCGCACACTTTATGAGGGCGTCTGCGAGCTCTATGGTTTGCGCATCGGCCTCAGGCACGCGCGCAAGCATCTCGGCTGGGCGCTCGACGTTGCGGCGCATCTCAGTCGCGCGCCAGCCGAGAAGCTGAAGGGCTGGCGCCAGAGCATCCTCACATCCGAGGATCCGCGTGCCGTTCACCGTTCACTGCAAGACGCCTTCGACGACTTTGCATGGAGCGCTGCTGCATGAGCTCAGCCGCTGAACATCGTCGGCCGCTTCCGTCAAACGGCGACGCAATCCTCGACGCACTGCCCAATCCAGTGCTGCTGATCGGGCCGGACGGCAAGATCATCGACGCCAATATCGCGACCGAGGCGTTCTTCGAGATATCGACCCAGTTCCTCAAGCGCCAGTCGCTGAAGGAGCTGGTGCCGTTCGGCAGCCCGCTGCTGGCGTTGATCGACCAGGTGCGCTCGTCGAATTCACCGATCAACGAATACAAGGTCGATCTGGGCACCCCGCGCATGGGCGGCGACCGCCAGGTCGATCTGCATGTCGCTCCGCTCACCGAACGGCCCGGCTACATCGTGGTGATGCTGCAGGAGCGCACCATTGCCGACAAGATGGACCGCCAGCTGACCCATCGCAGCGCCGCGCGCTCGGTGATCGCGCTCGCCGCGATGCTCGCGCACGAGATCAAGAACCCGCTCTCCGGCATCCGCGGCGCGGCCCAGCTGCTGGAGCAGCAGGCCTCCTCGGAAGATCGCATGCTGACGCGGCTGATCTGCGACGAGGCCGATCGCATCGTGACGCTGGTCGACCGCATGGAAGTGTTCGGCGACGAACGGCCCGTCGTGCGCGGCCCGGTCAACATCCATTCCGTGCTCGACCACGTGAAGCGCCTCGCGCAATCCGGCTTTGCCCGCAACATCCGCTTCATCGAGGACTACGATCCCTCGCTGCCGCCGGTGCTCGCAAACCAGGATCAGCTCATCCAGGTTTTTCTCAACCTGGTGAAGAATGCCGCGGAAGCCCTGATCGACGTGCCCGACGCCGAGATTCAGCTCACCACCGCCTTCCGCCCCGGCGTGCGCCTGTCAGTGCCCGGTCAAAAATCCCGGGTATCACTGCCGCTCGAATTCTGCGTCAAGGACAATGGACCGGGCGTGCCGGACGATCTTCTGCCCAACCTGTTCGATCCCTTCGTGACCACCAAGCAGACAGGCAGTGGCCTCGGCTTGGCGCTGGTCGCAAAAATCATCGGGGATCACGGTGGCATCATCGAATGCGAGTCTCAGCCGCGCAAGACGACCTTCCGCGTGCTGATGCCGATGTACTCGACCTCCATCAAACACGCCGATCAAAGCAGTCGCGCCGACTCTGCCGGGAAGCCGTCGCCTGCGTCACAGGGGGCAAAATGAGGATTGAATATGCCCGCAGGTAGCATTCTCGTTGCCGATGACGATACCGCCATCCGCACGGTTCTTAATCAGGCTCTGTCCCGGGCAGGGTACGAAGTCAGGCTGACCGGCAACGCCGCCACGCTGTGGCGTTGGGTCAGCCAGGGCGAGGGCGATCTTGTGATCACCGACGTGGTGATGCCGGATGAAAACGCTTTCGACCTGTTGCCGCGCATCAAGAAGATGCGGCCGAACCTGCCGGTCATCGTGATGAGCGCGCAGAACACGTTCATGACCGCGATCCGGGCCTCCGAGCGCGGGGCTTACGAATATCTGCCAAAACCCTTCGACCTGAAGGAGCTGATCGCGATCGTCGGCCGCGCGCTGGCCGAGCCGAAGGAGCGGACCTCGAGCCCGGACGAAGACGCGGAGATGGAAGCGATTCCGCTCGTCGGCCGCTCGCCGGCGATGCAGGAGATCTACCGCGTGCTCGCGCGTCTCATGCAGACTGACCTGACCGTGATGATCACGGGCGAGTCCGGCACCGGCAAGGAGCTGGTGGCGCGCGCGCTGCACGACTACGGCAAGCGCCGCAACGGTCCGTTCGTGGCCGTCAACATGGCGGCGATCCCGCGCGACCTCATTGAATCCGAACTGTTCGGCCATGAGCGCGGCGCGTTCACCGGCGCCAACACCCGTGCCTCCGGCCGCTTCGAGCAGGCCGAGGGCGGCACGCTGTTCCTCGACGAGATCGGCGACATGCCGATGGAAGCACAGACGCGCCTGTTGCGCGTGCTCCAGCAGGGCGAATATACCACCGTCGGCGGCCGCACCCCGATCAAGACCGACGTCCGCATCGTTGCAGCCTCCAACAAGGATCTGCGCGTCCTGATCCAGCAGGGGCTGTTCCGCGAGGACCTGTTCTTCCGCCTCAACGTCGTGCCGCTGCGGTTGCCACCCTTGCGCGAGCGCATCGAGGATCTGCCCGATCTCGTGCGTCACTTCTTTGCACTCGCCGAAAAGGACGGCCTGCCGCCGAAGAAGCTCGACGCACTGGCACTGGAGCGGATGAAGCAGCACCGTTGGCCCGGCAACGTGCGCGAGCTCGAAAACCTCGCGCGGCGCCTCGCTGCTCTCTATCCGCAGGACGTCATCACGGGCTCCGTCATCGACGGCGAGCTCGCACCACCCACGATCAGCCCGGGTGCGGCGGTCCAGCAGGGCGTCGACAATCTCGGCGGAGCCGTAGAGGCGTATCTGTCCACGCACTTCCAGGGCTTCCCAAACGGCATGCCGCCGCCCGGCCTCTATCACCGCATCCTCAAGGAGATCGAGGTCCCGCTGCTTACGGCTGCGCTTGCCGCCACCCGAGGCAACCAGATCCGCGCCGCCGACCTTCTCGGCCTCAACCGCAACACGCTGCGCAAGAAGATCCGGGACCTGGATATCCAGGTCTATCGGAGCGGGGGCTAGAGCCGCGTCCACCCCTGTCATTCCGTGGCGATGCGTTAGCATCGAACCCGGAATCTCGAGATTCCGGGTTCGGTCCTACAGACCGCCCCCGGAATGACTGTGGATGCGCCTGTCCGCCGCGGTGGACACGCCGCGGAATTGTCGCAATTCGGCAACAATGTGATATGAATGCATCAGTATCCGTGATCCACGGATCCCCGTTTTCAGCATCACCATTGCCGGAATGACCAGCGAAGATAGTTCGGGCGCAGCCTTTGATACGTCTCCAACCGCAGAAGCCCGGCGCTGGTCGCCGCGCCGCTGGTTGGCGCCGTTCGCCGTCATGCTGGCGCTGCTCTCGGCGTTCCTGACCTTCGTCGTCCTGACCGGGCTGACCCGTATCGAGCCGACGCCTGACGTCGTCAGGTCGTTCCTGATGATCAACGCCGGCACCATACTGCTCCTGGTCGGCATCATCGTCCACGAGATCTGGCAGATGATCCAGGCGCGCCGGCGGGGGCGGGCGGCGGCGCGGCTGCATTTCCAGATCGTGGGGCTGTTTTCGGTGATCGCCGTGCTGCCGGCGGTGCTGGTCGCGATCGTCGCCAACGTCACCATCGAGCGCGGCCTCGACCGGCTGTTCTCCGGGCCGACCAAGGAGGTGATCCAGAACTCGCTGACGATCGCGCTCGCCTATATGCAAGATCATGCGCAGCTCATTCGCGGCGACATTCTGGGAATGGCCAACGACATCGCGCACGCCCGCCCGCTCTATGACCAGGACCGGCGGTCGTTTCGCGAACTGCTGACGGCGAGCGCCGGCTCCCGGAACCTGCCGGGCGCGATGATCATCGACAAGAATACCAACATCCTTGAATCGGCAGACACCGGCATCCGGCTCGCCTATTCGCCTCCAGCTCCGGAGTTCCTGAGCAATGTCGGTGAGAGCGAGCCGGAAATCGCTGTGCTGCCGGAGAACAATTACGTGGCGGCCGTGATCCGGCTCCGCGCCTTCAACGACACCTTCCTCTATGTTGCCCGTCAGCTCGACCCTCGCGTCGTGGCACAGGTCAAGCAGACACAGCTGGGTGTCGCCGAATATGCGCAGATTGAATCGCGCAGACTTGGCATTCAAGTCGCGTTTGCGCTGATGTTCGCGGTGATCGCGCTGACCATCCTGATGGCCTCGGTGCTGATTGGCCTCAACTTCGCCAACTGGCTGGTGGCGCCGATCAGGCGGCTGATGAACGCGGCCCATACGGTTTCGACCGGCGATCTCCACGTCCAGGTCCCCGTGCACAAATCGGAAGGCGATCTCGCCCAGTTGGGCGAGACCTTCAACAAGATGACGCAGGAACTCCGCAGCCAACGCGACGAGCTCGTCAGCGCCAGCGACCTGATCGACAGCCGTCGCCGCTTCATCGAGGCCGTGCTGTCCTCGGCCTCTGCCGGCATCATCGGCGTCGACGCCTCCGGCAGCGTCGGTATCCTGAACCGCTCCGCGGAGAAGCTGATCGGGCACGCCGAGTCCGAGACGCTCGGCCATCCCTTGTCGGAGGTGCTGCCCGAGCTCGACGACATGATGAAGACCGCGCGGGAAGGCACCCAGCGGCTGGTGCAGGGGCAGATCACCATCATGCGCGACGGGCAGGAGCGCAACCTGTCGGTCCGCGTCAGCGCGGAGAAGACCAGCCAGCCGCGCGACAGCTACATCATCACGCTCGACGACATCACCGAGCTCGTTTCGGCGCAGCGCACCTCGGCCTGGGGTGACGTGGCGCGTCGCATCGCGCACGAGATCAAGAACCCGCTGACGCCGATCCAGCTCTCCGCCGAGCGCATCCGCCGCAAATTCGGCAAGACCATCACCGAGGAGAAGGACAAGTCGATCTTCGACCAGTGCACCGATACCATCGTGCGCCAGGTCGACGACATCAGACGCATGGTCGACGAGTTCTCGCGCTTTGCGCGCATGCCAAAACCGGTGATGGAAGGCGAGGACGTCGTCGACACCGTGCGGCAGGCGGTGTTCCTGATGAAGGTCGCGCACCCGGAGCTCGACATCGAGACCACTTTCAAGCAAGACCCGCTGCGCGCGCAATTCGACCGCCGGCTGATCTCGCAGGCCGTCACCAACATCGTCAAGAACGCGACGGAAGCGATCGAACAGGTCCCCCCGGAGGAGCTCGGCAAGGATGGTGGAAAGGGCCGCATCGATGTCGTGGTCTCGCGCGAAGCCCAGGACGTGCTGATCGACGTCGTCGACAACGGTATCGGCCTGCCCAAGGTCGCGCGCTCGCGGCTGCTCGAGCCTTACGTCACGACGCGAGCCAAGGGCACGGGCCTCGGCCTTGCGATCGTCGGCCGCGTCCTCGAAGACCATGGCGGGCGCATCGAGTTGAAGGACGCCTCCGATTTTCGGGAAGGCCAGCGCGGCGCCTGGATGCGGATGCGTTTTGCGATCTCGGGCCATGCCAACACCGTCGAGGTGAAGGACGCGGCTCAGAAGGCCCGGGAAACAGCCAAAGAACCGAACACAAAGGCGCCGGCCGCCGAAACCAAAGAGCCGGCAGAAACGACTAATGATGCAACAAGAATCAAAGCCTCAACGGGCAACTGACAGAGCGGGCGCAACCCATGGCAAATGAAATTCTGATTGTCGATGATGAGGCCGATATTCGAGATCTCGTCGCGGGCATTTTGGAAGATGAGGGTTTCGTCACCAGGACCGCGCGCGACAGCGACTCTGCCCTCGCGGAGATCGCCAATCGCAGGCCGCATCTGGTGTTCCTCGACATATGGCTGCAAGGCTCCAAGCTCGACGGCTTGCAGCTGCTCGAGCAGGTCAAGAAGGACAATGTCGACCTGCCGGTCGTGATGATTTCCGGCCACGGTAACATCGAGACCGCGGTCGCCGCGATCAAGCGCGGCGCATATGATTTCATCGAGAAGCCGTTCAAGGCCGACCGCCTGATCCTGGTGGCGACGCGCGCGCTGGAAAACTCGCGGCTGAAGCGCGAGGTGAGGGAGCTCAAGCAGCTCGCCCCGACCGCGAGCCAGCTCGTCGGCCGCTCGCCCAGCATGAACCAGCTCCGCCAGACCATCGAGCGCGCAGCCAAGGCCAACAGCCGCATCCTGATCGTCGGCCCCGCTGGCGCCGGCAAGGAGTTGACCGCGCGGACGCTGCATGCGGCCTCGGGTCGCGCGGACGGGCCCTTCGTCGTGATCAATGCGGCGGCGATCACGCCGGAGCGGATGGAGCACGAGCTGTTCGGCGTCGAGCAGTCCAATGGCGAGCAGCCGCGCAAGTCGGGCGCGCTCGAAGAGGCTCATGGCGGCACGTTGTTCATCGACGAGATTGCCGACATGCCGCGCGAGACCCAGAACAAGATTTTGCGCGTGCTGGTCGAGCAGTCGTTCCAGCGCGTCGGCGGCACCGGCAAGGTGCAGGTCGACGTGCGCATCATCTCCTCGACCGCCCGCAACCTCGAGGAGGAGATCGCAGCCGGCACTTTCCGCGAGGATCTCTATCACCGCCTCTCGGTGGTCCCGATCCGCGTGCCCGCGCTCTCCGAACGGCGCGAGGACATTCCGGAGTTGATCGACTATTTCATGGACCAGATCTCGGCAGCCACGGGGCTGCCCAAGCGCCAGATCGGCCAGGATGCGATGGCGGTGCTCCAGTCCCACGTCTGGCCCGGCAACGTCCGTCAGCTCCGCAACAACGTTGAGAGAGTCATGATTCTCGCCGCCGGCGGTCCGGAGGTGATCATCACCGCCGACATGCTGCCGCAGGACGTCGGCTCGATGGTCCCGGCGATGCCGACCAGCAACAATGGCGAGCACATCATGGGCCTGCCGCTGCGCGAGGCGCGGGAGGTCTTCGAACGCGACTATTTGATTGCCCAGATCAGTCGTTTTTCAGGAAATATTTCTCGCACGGCCGAGTTCGTTGGCATGGAGCGTTCGGCACTACACCGGAAGTTGAAGGCGCTCGGCGTCGGTTGAGCCGCGTCCGATCGGCCACACATTCATAATATCGAAGGAAAATCATCGATTTCCGTAGTTTTTCGGAGGATTTGGATGCGGGCTGCCGCGTGAAGCGGCTTGCCTAATAAGCGTACCTGTCTTCTAATCCTTTCGCCGACCCTCCGAGGGGGATCTCATGAGGGAAGGCAACCGGGAGTGGCCCACATCACAGAAGAAGGCCGCGACCGGTCGGACTATCCAAACAACAAGAAACTCAAAGCGAGATAACAAAAATGGCGGCAGACCGCGCACAAAACCTACAAGACACCTTCCTTAATCACGTTCGCAAAACCAAGACGCCACTGACGATCTTTCTGGTCAACGGAGTAAAGCTGCAGGGAATTGTGACCTGGTTCGACAATTTCTGTCTGCTGCTCCGGCGCGACGGTCACTCGCAGCTCGTCTACAAGCATGCGATCTCGACTATCATGCCCGGCGCTCCGATCCAGCTGTTCGAAGGCGGCGAGGATCAGCCGGCTTGAGAGTGATCTGATTGGAACCCCGGAATTTCGACGGGGGCGCTGACCGTCCGCGGTCGGCTGGGGCTGGACAGACAGGGCGGGTGATCGTCATCGGCCCCTATATGCGTGTGCGCGCCGGCGGAGCCGACGCGCAATCGGAGAGCCATGTCCTGCGCGATGCCGAGGCACGGCTCGAAGAGGCCGCCGGCCTTGCGCGCGCCATCGACCTCGAGATCGCAGATAGCCTGGTCGCGCCGATCAGCCAGATCCGTCCCGCGACCTATCTCGGCAAGGGCAAGGTCGAGGAGATCACCGGGCTGATCAAGAGCCTCGAGGTCGAGCTCGTGGTGATGGACTGTGCGCTCTCGCCGATCCAGCAGCGCAATCTCGAGAAAGCCTGGAACGCCAAGGTGCTCGATCGCACCGGCCTGATCCTGGAGATCTTCGGCCGCCGCGCCAAGACCAAGGAGGGCGCGCTCCAGGTCGAGCTCGCGCATCTCAACTACCAACGTTCACGCCTGGTGCGGTCCTGGACCCATCTCGAACGCCAGCGCGGCGGCTTCGGCTTCATGGGCGGTCCGGGCGAGACGCAGATCGAGGCCGACCGACGGCTCATCTCCGAGCGCATTTCCAGGCTCGAGAACGAATTGAAGAAGGTGCAGGCGACGCGGCGGCTGCACCGCGCCGGCCGCCAGCGCGTGCCGTACCGCGTCGTCGCGCTGGTCGGCTACACCAACGCCGGCAAGTCGACGCTGTTCAACCGCCTGACCCGCGCCGACGTGCAGGCAGCCGACATGCTGTTTGCGACACTCGATCCGACCTTGCGCGCGCTCAACCTGCCGCATGGCGGCAAGGCAATGCTGTCGGACACCGTCGGCTTCATTTCCAACCTGCCGACCCAGCTCGTGGCGGCCTTCCGTGCCACGCTGGAGGAGGTGCTGGAGGCCGACGTCATCCTGCACGTTCGCGACATCTCGCATGAGGATGCCGAGGCGCAGCAGAGCGATGTCGACGCCGTGTTGCGCCAGCTCGGCATCAACCCCGACGACTCCGGCCGCATCATCGAAGTCTGGAACAAGGTCGACCGGTTTGATTCCGGACAGCGCGAGGAGCTGCAGAACATCGCTGCGCGCAGACCATCGGATCATCCCGCGATGCTGGTCTCGGCCGTGTCGGGCGAGGGGATCGACACACTCCTCACCGCGATCGAGGAGCGGCTGGCGGCAAAACGCACCACGCTCGATCTCTCCATCGACGCCGCCGACGGCGCCGGCATCTCCTGGCTGCATCGCAATTCCGAGGTGCTGGCGAAAGAGCTGCACGACGGCCGCTTCGACATGACCGTGCGGGTGGATGAGACCAAGCGGGACATCGTCGTGAATCGCTTCGACGCCGTGCCGCATCACGCCGCGTAGGCACGACCGCGAATAGCGCGTAGCCCGGATTACGCTTGCGCTCCATCCGGGTTACAGCAGCGGCGTTACCGGCGGGCTTCCTTGCGTCTATCGTCTGCAGGCTTCTCCTCCGCTTTCGCCGCGTTCCACAGAACGTCCATCTCCTCAAGCGAGGCCTGCTCCAGCGTGCGTCCCTTCGCCTCCAGCGCACGCTCGATGTAAGCAAAACGGCGCTCGAACTTCGCGTTGGTCGCGCGCAGCGCGGTTTCCGGATCGGCGTCGACATGACGGGCGAGGTTGACGACGGCAAACAGGAGATCGCCGGTTTCCTCGGCCAGTTCCTCTTTGTCGTTGCGGTCGAGCGCGGCTTCGATCTCGTCAGCTTCCTCGCGGATCTTCTTCAGCACCGCTCGCGGATCGTTCCAATCGAAGCCGACGGTGGAGGCCTTGCGCTGCAAAGCCATCGCGCGGGTGAGCGCAGGCAGGCCGGCCTTGACGCTTGCCAGCAGTGATCTGTGCAGCGTTTCCTCCGGCGGCCGACGCGCGGCGCGCTCGGCCTTCTCCTCGGCCTTGATGCGCTCCCACGCGCTCTTGACGCCAGCGGGCTGGATGTTGCCGTCCTTGTCGGCAAAGACGTGCGGATGGCGGCGGATCATCTTCCGCGTGATCGCCTCGACCACGTCGCCGAACGCAAACGCGTTCTCTTCCTCCGCCATGCGCGCGTGATAGACGACCTGGAGCAGGAGATCGCCGAGCTCCTCGCGGAGATCGTCGAAATCGCCACGCCCGATCGCGTCGGCGACCTCATAGGCCTCCTCGATCGTGTAGGGCGCGATCGTCGCAAAATTCTGCTCGAGGTCCCAGGGACAGCCGGTGACCGGCGTGCGTAGAGTCGCCATGATATCGATCAGGCGTGAAATGTCGCGGGAAGGGGTCATTGCGGGCCAAATCTCCTCAATGTCGGCTTTATGCCGCAAGCGGCCCGGCGTTCCCAGCACAACGCCGTGAAATGAGCCGATTTCCACCGATTGGCGGCGCCAGCACGCGATGCTAAATCGCGCCCATGAGCGAATATTATTCGTCCGAAACCGCCCTGGTGCTGTTCTCCGGCGGCCAGGATTCCACCACCTGCCTCGCCTGGGCCCTGAGCCGCTTTGCGCGGGTGGAGACGCTGGGCTTCGACTACGGCCAGCGCCATGCCGTCGAGCTCGCCTGCCGCGAGCACCTCGTCGGTGGCCTGAAGCGCTTGCATCCCGATTGGGCGGCCAAGCTGGGGGAGAGCCACACGCTCTCGATCCCGACGCTGGCCGCTGTGTCGGAGACGGCGCTGACGCGCGACGTCGAAATCGCGATGGGCTCCGACGGCCTGCCCAACACGTTCGTGCCTGGCCGCAATTTGGTGTTCCTGACCTTTGCCGCCGCGCTCGCCTACCGGCGCGGCATCACCCATATCGTCGGCGGCATGTGCGAGACGGATTACTCGGGCTATCCCGACTGTCGCGACGAGACCATCCGCGCGATGCAGACCGCGCTCTCGCTCGGCATGGCGCGGACGTTCGATCTGCATACGCCCTTGATGTGGATCGACAAGGCCGCGACCTGGCAGCTCGCGCATGAGCTTGGCGGCGATGGCCTCGTCGACCTCATCCGCGCGCAGTCCCACACCTGCTATCTTGGCGAACGCGGCGCGCAGCATGACTGGGGCTATGGCTGCGGCGAGTGTCCCGCGTGCAGCCTGCGCGCGAAGGGATGGTCGGAGTACGTTGCGCGAAAGTGACGCCATTATCTCGGTGTCATCATCCGCGAAAGCGGATGATCCAGATGCTATGGGGTAAGCGGCGACTGGGGTAAGCGGCGGTGAGGGTGTGGACACCCCTCGAACGCCGTGATCA
>NZ_JBANBK010000108.1:0-25095 GCF_053572325.1 Bradyrhizobium sp. UFLA05-112
AACACCGGTGCTCTTCCAATATTTGATCGGAGTGGCGTCCTCATTCCGTTTGCGCTCGGCAATGATGCGTTCGAAGCGGGCGCGGACCTCTTCCGGCGGCGTCGCCTGCGCCCATGCGATGGCGCGCGACACGCCTTCGATCAGTTTGCGGGAGGCGTTGGGATTGTCCTTGATGAATTTGTTCCGCAGGACATAGGCGCCGCCCGTGAAATTGCCAAACAGGTCGGTGTCGGCAAATAGCCTGCGTATGCCACCGCGTTCAACTGCCTTGTCGCGCGACACACCGTTCAGCGTGGTCACTTCGACCTGCCCTTGGCGCAATGCCTGCTCGCCGGCAACCGGCGGAATTGCGACCAGCGTCACCTGCTTCGCCTCCGCCGGCGTCAGGCCGTTGCGGGCCAGATACTCACGCAATGCGAATTCGTGATGAGCGCCGAGCGTGTTGACCGCGACCTTCTTGCCGATCAGGTCGCGCGCCGTCCTGATCGGGCTGTCCTCCTTCACGTAGTAGCCGAGGTGGGTGGAGTCATCGGATCCGTAATAGCCGACGACTGCCTTGATCGGCGCTTTTGCCGCGATCAGCTTGATCACCGAGCCATAGAATGCGCCGCCTATGTCGATATCGCCGGTGACCACGGTCTGGATGTCCTGGGGACCGCTGATGGTGTTTCCGACCCATTTGAGCTTGAGCGGGGCGAGGTAACCCAAGTCGTCAGCCAGTTCGATAAAGGTCACTTGGCCGACCCAACCCTGGTAGCGGATCTCGGTCGTTTCGAGCGGCGGCTCAGCGAAGGCGGAGGCCGCAAAGCCCAAGGTCAGGGTGCCGGCCAGCAGCAATCCCGCGGCCTTGCGCGCGGCGAGGTGCCGCGCGCGAACAAATCGGAACAGGGAGTTCATTCTGTCAAATCCTGTCAGTGAAGCTGGATCAGGCGGCCTTCGCTGTCTGCGGTTTCAGCGTCTTGACCCGCGTCACGCTGCGACGGCCATCGACGCTGAGCGGGACCTCGCCATCGATGGTGGCTCGGCGAACGACGCGATGCTGATCCCCATAGTCGTTGACCGCGTAGTGTTGGGTCGCGCGGTTGTCCCAGATCGCAACGTCACCGACCCGCCAATTCCAGCGCACAGTGTTTTCCGGCGCCGTGACGTGAGACTGGAACAGGTCGAACAGTTTTTGGCCGTCATATTTCGGCAGCCCAACGAAACGCTGGAGAAAATTGCCAAGCACCAGCGTGCGCTCGCCGGTCTCGGGGTGGACGCGCACCACCGGATGCTCCGTCTCGTAGACGGTGCCGGTGAACACTTCGTCGAAGCGCTTCCTGTCCGCCTCCGTCGCGCGCACCTTCGCGGCGTAATCATAGGCGTTGCTGTGGACGGCCCAGAGCTCGTCGGCAAGCTTGCGCAGCGGCGCCGGCAGGTCGAGATAGGCCGCTGCCGTGTTCGACCAGAGGGTATCGCCGCCATACGGTGGGATCACAACACCGCGCAGCACCGAGATCTTTGGATAGGCGTCGACGAAAGTCACGTCCGTATGCCACTCGTCGGCACGGCCGCCGCCGCGGCCCGAATCCAGCTCCAGGATCGACGCGGTACCTTTGCTCGCACCAACCGTCGGATGCGGCACGAGGTTTCCGAGCCTGGCAGCAAAGCGCTCCTGCTCGGCATCGTCGAGATGTCCCTGGTCGCGGAAGAATATGACCTTGTTCTCGAGCAGCACCTGATTGATGGAGCGAATGACGTCATCGGACAGATCGCCGGACAGCTTGATGTTCCTGATCTCAGCCCCGATTCTGGCCGCGCGCTTGATGATATCAGCGCGCGGAATGACGTTATCGATGGTGGTCGCATTGCTCATGATTGTACTCTCTAGTTGCTAATTTCAGACAAAGCTCCGCCATGCGCAGATCGCATGCGCGGAGAATAATGGATGATGTCCTGGCTTTTATTCCCGGGGGATCGCGTCGCCGGCTAGATGGTCCGCGGTGTACGGATCCCGGCGGTACAGCTCTCCGCCATCGCTTCAGCCCAGCACGGCGCGCGCAAGGCCGAGGTCAGCCAGGCTACTTCGCGAAGGACGGGTGGATCGGATTGCCGCATGGTGAAGGATCTCGCTTGGACGTTTCAGATCGTAAAAGCGATCGCGGTCCAGTCAATGAAACGAAACCAGTTTTGTTTTCCGCGGAGAGAAATGATCGCTTCGTCGGCGACACCGGCGTGAAAAAATTGTGATGATTGCCGTCCGAATGACCGCTTCACGCATTCAAGCGCCGACAAATCAAGCCAATCGACCCACGAAGCAGACGGATTCACTCACTTTCTTCATCAGCGCGAACGCACTCGTCTCCGATCGAGGAGAAACCCACAAGGTTCTTGCTCGATTCCCGCACAACAACGCAAATTCATTTCATCGACGGTTACCCTGAAATTGAAAAAGGCCGCCGGAACATGTCCAGCGGCCTTCGCCCTTTACGTGGTTCGCCGGGCGACGCCCCGACGACTACAGATCGATGCTAGCGGCGATGTTACGGCCCTGCAGTTCGGCAATCTTCATTCCGTCGGCCATTACCTGCGCGAACTCCGGGTCCTTTGCCACCGCCTCCTGCACCTTGCCGTAGACTTCCCAATTGGCGTAGCGCGTCGTCACCAGCAACTCTCCTGCCCAGTGGCCGGTGTGGAAACGGGACAGCCGAAGAAATTCGGCACCGTGTTTTTCGAAGATTTTCTTCGCCTGCCTGACGATCTTGGTCATTTCCTCGGGCTTGTCGGTTTTGAAGCGAGTAAACTGAACGATCGGCATGGGACTACCTCCATAGTGATGTGAAAGATCCAAGAGGCATGTATCGAGCGACGTTTGAGGAGCAAATCTCAATCCGACCTCGATGAACGTTTGTCTTCATCGACTCGTTGTTGGTTCAGGCTTCGCTAGCGGCAACAACTCTGCCCTTTCGCGGCGTATGGGCTTGCATCGTCATTGGCCAAAGCAGGTGGGCCGATATCAAGGCCTACCTGTGCCATAGGCAGGACGCGCTCGAACACGAAGCGAGAGGTCACTGGTATTTCCGCGTCCGCGCGACCGTCCTGGCCGATGAGGATGAGGCCTGCTCCGCCATTTGCCACGGTCAGGATGACGGCTTCACCTGTCCATGTCTGGATCGGCCTCATTCCAATGATGAGAAACTCACCGATAGGCTGGTCCAAATATTGAAGTCTGAGCTGCGGAGCAATTTCAGCCGGTGCAAGACCGAAGCCCAGTTGCTGCGCGAGTGCGTAGATCTGTCGTAGCGACACGGTCTCGCTCCGAAAGCCCAATTCGGCCGCCGACACCGTCAGAAGCTCTGCCGCCGCTTTCGTGCCACTGACGGTAAAGGCCGGCCGAGCAAGAGCCGCCGCAGCCGAGTCGCCGACGCCGCAACCGATCGCGCTCATGGCGTTGAGAAGAGCGAACGAATCCGAGAATGTCCCGATTGTTATCGTCTTCCACACCGCAACATCCGAAGCCGATGCCACCGAACTCGGCGGTCTCGGGACAACGGGAGCCGTCTTGAGCGTCAACTGTCTCTGCAACACGTCGCGTGCGGTGCATTGAGCCTTGGCCTCGTTCGTGGATCCGAGGATGCACGCGGTGCAGAGCACCAACAACACGGCAACCGTAGTGCCGTCGCGCCAGCCCGTCGAATGACGCGAGCGCGCGATGCATCGCTGAGAGGTAACGCAGTCGATCTCACCGCACCTCGTGTCGATATCGCAGAGGTCCTTGCTGGTGAGGCCGCGCAACACGGCAGGCTGCGTAGATGCGGCGGCCTGTCGTAACCATGCGGCGCCTATCAGCGCAATCAAGCCCCTCATGATGACCTCCCTCGCAATGCGAGATCGGCATGCGGCGCATGCTGTTCTTGTTCGACGTCTTCGGAAGATGCCAGCAGGCCGTCCGAACCGCTTTACAAGCAGCTTCCTTTTTTCTTACCGTTACCTTTCAAACCCGATCCAAGGTGCCATCGTACCTGGAGAAGGCGTTTGCTCTTTGCAGACTGCACCCCGACCAGAACCGTCAAAGGCCGCCCTATCCAAGGATCCCCTTCAACCCCGCATAGATCGAGCCGACCGCGGTGGCGGCGACGCCGACGAGGGGACCGACGGTCTGCATGAGGTCCTGAATCAGGCGCGCCCGGCGGCGCAATTGCTCCTCGCCGACGTGCTGGCCGAGAAGGCGCGCGATCCTGAACGCGAAGGCGTTGGGCTTGCCGCCTTGCGTCAGAACCCGCGGCAACACCTGGAAGATCACGACGCCCAGGATGTTGCCGGACAGGAAGGCGAGCAGGATGCTCGCGCCATACTCGAAGACCTCACGCCACTCGACCCAGACTTCGGGAAGAATCGGGACGCGGTCGTGAATGCCGGTCACCGTCAGCATCAGCTGGATGCTGAGGGCCGCGCACAGCACACCCAGCACCAGCGCGCCGATCAGGGAGACCCGGTGCAGCGGATAGGCGATCAGCCCGAACAGGAGAGGTATGATGATCGACGCCAGCCGGAGCGGCAGCGGCGAGATGTTGAAGGTGATGGTGACGAGGACGTGCGTGGTGACCAGCAGCAGCGCGGGAATCACGACATAGAGAACCGCGTGGGTCGCAAAATACCGCACGGGGTTGTTGTACCGCTCGAGCCTGGCACCGACGCGGTCGAGATCGCGCCTGAGCCGGTCGAGGTCTGTGACGATCTCGTCGATCTCGGCAAGCATCGGGCGCACGACACGCAAATCGCGCGAGCAGTGCTTGCACGCGATGGCTTCATCCTTGATGGTCTCGGCGCAGAACGGACACTCCATCGTCAGCGCGACTTCCTGCGGGTCATGATCGCCTCGATCTCGGCTCTGGCGCGCCGCAACTCGTCACGAAGCTGGTCCCGCTTGCGCAGGAGATCGTCGCGTTCGGCTATCAGCGTGGGAGGAATGGCGATGTCGCGCGCGCAGGACGCGCAGACCAGCGCGCTCTCGACATTCTCCGACCGGCAATAGGGACACTTCATCGCTTCACTTCGGCGCGATCTTCAGGGTGAAGCTGGCTGTGCCGGGGCGGCCGTCGCTGTCCTTGATGTCGACCCGCACCAAATACTCGCCCGGGGGCAATTCGGCGTCCTGCATGTTGATGCCGTCGGCCTGGATGAACGGCTTGACCCGCGCGGTCAGGTCCACGTTGGGCGAGCGCAGGAAGATCACCTTGACCGAATCAGGATCGATCTTGGCCCCTCCGAAGGACTCGAACTTGAGTTGCAACCGCAGCGGCGAGCTGACCGCATCGCTGGGCGAGACCACTTCCACCTTCGGACCGCGCAAAATGCCGCGCCGGTCGGTCGCAATGGCCCCCTTTGGCGGCGGCAGCTTGGCTTCGTCTTCCGTGATCAATTGCGTCGCTTGCGCGACCCCTGAACTCAAGAGGCCAGCCGCGACGAGCCCGAGCAACGTCTTCCGCATCATCCTCACTCAACCCTTTCTTCCCACGCACCACGTCTCGCTAGCGCACACCGCCGTCCCCGATGATCGTGTACGGCGCCCAGAACAACGGATGCGCGTAAGCGAATTCGGTCTTGCCTTCGGCGTTAAGATAACCCGGCCCATCGACGAGAGCCATCATCGCCTGGCGCAGCGCCTCGCTTCGCCCGATCTTCGGATCGTCGGCCTGTCGCTTGAACAGGTCGGTCACCAGTTGCCGCGCCGATTGCGAATGCACCGACCAGTTCGTGACCAGCAGCGCGCGCGTGCCGGCATAGAAGAACGCGCGGCCAAGTCCCGAAGCCGCCTCGGCGCCCGCCCCGGCTCCCGCGCCCGTGTTGCACGCCGACAGGATGACCCAGTCCGCATCGAGCTTGAGGCCGAGGATCTCCTCCATAGTCAGCAGGCCATCCCCCTCCTCGCCTGTCACCGCCGGCGACGACAGTGCGAGCGCCGGCTGGGTCAGGCCGTTGAGCTCGCCCGGCACGAGGCCGTGGGTCGCGAAGGCGAGGATCTTGAAGCCGGAGAGGTTCATGGTCTTGACCGCGCTTTCCGTCGCCTTGCTGCCGAGAAACAAGACCTTCGACGGGTCGGCCTGCAAGGCGAGCGCGATCGACTTCAGCTCGTCCGCAGTATCGGGCAGCCGGGGCAGCAGCGCGAGCTCGGCGCTGTCGACGCCTTCGAGCTTCGGACTGTTGCGGCGCTTCAGGGGCATGCCGCGCGTCACGTTGCCGCCGGCATCCGCAACCTGGGTCTTGGCAACAGGAGCTTCCGCCTCGGCCTGCTGGTCCCTGTTGAAATAGGGATCGCCGAACGCCACCAGCTCGCTGCGTCCGGGCTTGCCGGGCGGCAACTGCCGCAGCGTCCGCAAGGCGGCCGCCGACGGCACCGTGGTCACCGCGTGGGTGCGCGCGAGCCATGGCACGTTGCGATAGCTGGCGAACAGCGGCTCGTCATCCTGCGCCACCTCCGCAGGCGCGGTCGGCAGCAAGGAAAGCGGCAGCAGGCCGAGCGCACCGTTGGTGACGACGATCAGGTTCTTTGCGGACTTCCAGCCGCCTTCAACCGGCTTGAGCAGGAGCTCGTAAAGCTCATAGGCGAGCTTGAGGTCGAACGGCGGAATGTCCGAGATCATCGCCGCCTGCGGCTCGAGCGCCTCGCGCAGCTTGCGGATCTTGGTCTCAATGTCGCCGATCCTGGCATTGATCGCGGCGAATGCCACCGGACCCGACTTGGGGACGGCCCAGACGAAGCTGCCATTCTGGCCGAAATAGAACGACAGCATCGCCTCGTTCTCGGAAAGCGTCGCGCGGATTTCAGCGACGCTCGGCGGCTTGGGCGAAACCAGATCAGCGTAAGACGGAAACTTCTGCTTGATCTCCTGGCGCGCCTTGTCGCGCTCGCTGCGCAGCGCCGCGATCGAGGCCTGGATCTGCTGAACGCCCTTCTCGTCGCGATCGGCCGAGGGAATGGCGAGTACGTTGTTGAGCGTGCCGAGCTGGGCATTGACCTGCTTGGTCAGGTCCTGCTCCTTGCGCACGAGATCGGCGAGCGCCGGGTCCTTCGCCGCCGCACGCGCGCTGGAGGCTGCAAGCGCCTGCTGCACCGACCGGCCGCGAATGGCGTCGGCAAGGCCAAAGGTCTCTTCGCCGACCTCGTTGCTGGTTCCCTCGGCACGTGCGAGCAGGAGGAAATAATTTTCGACGGTCCCTTGCAGCCGCTGGCTGCGCGCGGCAACAACCGTCGTGTTCTCGTCGTCGGCGTTCTCACGCGCATTCGACATCATGACAGGAATGGCGGCCTTGAACTCGCGGATCGCGTCCGCATCGCGGCGGGCCCGCATCAAGCCGATCGCCAGCGTCCCGCGTGCCGAGGCGGCGTCGAAATGGTTTTCGCCGACCCGCGCGACCTGCTTCTTCACCAATTGCTCGGCCGCGGCGATGCCGGCGTCGACCTGGCCGGAGGCATAAAGCGACAGGATGCGCGACGGATTGAGCTCGAATACCTGGCGGCGCTGCGGATCCCAATTGGCGACCGCCTTGTCGATCCTCGCGTACATCTCGTTGGCTTCAGGCGCCTTCCGCCGCAGCGCCAGGATACCGGCAAGCTGCGAGAGCAACCCGACGGTAGCCTGCGAATCCTCGGGCACGCCGACCGTCTTGTTGATCTCGATGGCGACGCGGCCGAGTTGCTCGGCCTCCTCGTAGCGGCCCTCCTCGACCAGAATGCCGGCCAGGCCCATCACGAAGCGCGGCGTGACCGGATTGTATTTGCCGGTGTCCTTTAACCGTGCCAAGAGCGCCCGGCGCGCGTCAACCTCGGCTTCAGCCAGTCTGCCCTGCCTCGCCTTCATGCGCGCCTGATTCAACACCAGGCCGTCGACAACTTGCAGCAGGAGCGTCTCTGCAGGCGGGTTTTCCGACTCCAACACTGCCTTGTTACCGGCGCTCTTGCGCAGCTCCGCGGTGCGATAAGCGGCCTCGGCTTCGGCAAATTGCCCCCGTGCCTCGAATATTATCCCGCGGGTAATCTCGATTTCACCCTCCCAGGTCTGGCCGAACTTTGCATAGGACGCTCGCCAGCCCGGAAGCCCACTGGTGCGCGCTTCCTGAATCCCGGTCAGGCTGCGACGCAAATAGGCTTCGGCCTGCGCGACATCGCCCATCTGGAGGAGAATGGACGCGACCGAACGGTTTGCGTTGAACTGATATCCTTTCGCGCCCGGCACGTTGGCCGTCTGGCGCAAGAGCTGTTGCATGATCTCCAGCGCGCGCTTGGGATCGCCTGCGAGGGCGTATTGCACCGACTGCAACTGCAACAATCGCCCCATCATGTTTGGGCTGACGGCCCCGCGGCCCACTTCCACGGCCTTGTTGGCGTCGGCGGTGGATTCGGCAAGTCGCCCGAGCTGGGAGCGCGCATTGGCGCGGTCGAAATAGAACTGGGCGAGATCCTCGCGTGACTCCTTCCCCGTGGGCGTCGAATCCGCGTCCGCCTTCAGCTCCGCGATCAGCTTCTCGTTCGGCTTTTCGCTGTCGAGGATCGAGGTGATGTCGGCGATCGTACGAGGCGGCGCCACAAAGCCTTTGGGCAATGCCGTTCCTGGCGCCAGCTTGGGCGCCTCCTCCTTGGGCGCCGCGACCGCGACATTGGCGCGGCCATTCGCGGCATTGAGGGCGGCGAGCACGCAAGCATGGACCTGCGGCTTGGCCTTGGCTCGACAGGCCTCGAGATTGGCGCCGCCCGCCGGCCCGCCTCCCGCGCGCATGCACGCCTGCACGATCGGCTTGCCGACCGTCATCCGGCAGTTCTCGACCGCCGCTTCCTGCGTGAGAGCGAATACCGGGCCGGTCGATGCCAGCAGAGCGCCGATTGCGAGGAGTTTGCGGATACCTAGCGGCGACAGGTGATTCAAATGACTTTCGAACATGGCCGGAGCCCCTGATCACATGCTGAAAGAAATGGTCAAAAATCAACGCGTCCAATGCATGCAATCTATCGATATCGGCGCTCGCGGGACAAGCACAAATCTATCCGACGAAGGTCCGAGAAGGCCCTGGTCGCGGCTGCTGCGCCGCACAGCCATTCGGTCACCGTCGGGGGTCACCGCCCGGACGGAACCGGGCCGGTTCGCCCTAGCCGCGCACGGTCACCGCCCGGCCGTAAGGCGGCTGGGCAGCGACCGGCGGATTGGCAGTCTGCGCGGCGAGCTCGCCGATCAGGCGGTCGGCGTCCGCCGCCATGCCGTCGGGCGCCTGGATCACCAGCCGCTCCAGCGCCCAGCGATAGGACGAGACGCGCTGCTCCAGGCATTGCTGCACCCACTGGACGATCAGCGAGTTCTCCTGCATGCGCGCGACCGCATCCGCCTTCTCCCTCGGCGACAGCTCGGAGACGCGGGCCATGCTCGCATCGCGCTTCCTGTCGAGATCGATGACGCGGATCGCGCTGGCGAAGAATGGCTCAAAACGGGTGATGTCGTTGCGCACGTCCTCGATGAGCTGCGCATAGCGCGAGGAATGCGAACGGTGCGGCTCGTCGATCAGGGTGCGACCGTACATGGTGCGGTCGAACACGACTTTCTGCTGCCAGGGTGACGGCAGCGCCTTGTAGTCGCCGAACACGCTCTTCCAGGCGGGACGCGACAGCGGCGGCTCGATCATGGGATAGGCGAGGTCGCGAAGCTGGCGTTCCGCGTCGGTGAGCTGGAATTGCGACGCCTTGAGACCAAGGCTGCCCGTCACCTCGGCACCCAGCCAGCGGTGCATATCGTCGCTGCGCATGTCTTCGCGGGTGCGGCCGAAATCGCCGCCGCTACAGGCACTGAGTGTCGCGCCGATCAGCGCGAGCAGCAGGGCCGATGCGAAACACCGGATCTTGTGATGCGGGTCCGGCATTGCACGAAGGCCGGACTTTTAGCGACGCCGGCGGCGGCGCCCCGGCGCGGTGCCCTCTGCCGGTCCATGACCGCCGCTGGTCTCGTCCGATTCACGCTCGATGCGGATCACGGGAAGGATCAACACCCTCCCCGTCTCTGCGAGCGGAGCGACATCCCCCGATGAGCCCAGCCGGCGACCGGCCGGAAATTCAATGATGGTCCCCATGTCAGCTCTCTTCTATTGCCGCGCGACCGAACGGTCCTCACAACATGGGTGCCATTAAGATCAGCACATGGTTAACGGGGTGTAAACGCGCCAACCGGACCGTAACCACACGGGCAGAACGCGCCGTCCCGTTGCAGCACGACAACAGCTGAAAACGCAGCAACGGCTTCACACCTCGTTTTCCTTAACGAGCCTTTAAAACAACCCGCGATAGGCTGACGCGGACGACTTTTCTCGAGTTGCGTACGCCTCATGACCAAGCCGCTATTTCCAGCATTCGACGGGCTCATTACCCTGTCCCGTCGCGAAGGCGTCGATATTCGCCCCACGCTCTTGCGCGTGCTGACCGATCTTTACGTGCAGGCGAAGAGCCATAGCGGCGATGAGGAGCGGCAATTCGTCGAGCTCGCCTCGCGGCTGATCGACCAGGTCGACGATGCGACGCGCGCCGCGGTGAAGGCTCGTCTTGCGATCTATCCTGCAACACCCGCGCCGATCATGCAGAAGCTCGGGCTCCTGCCAGCACATGAGGGTCGGAGAATTCCGCTGGCGCGCGAGATTTCCGCGCCGCCCGCAGCGCCCGCGCCGGCCCGCACGCCGACCGATGCGGAGCTGCGGATGTCTGCGAACATGGCGATGCAGCCAAAGGACGCCGCTGAGATCCACGACATGTTCTTTCGCGCCACGGCCTCGGAGCGCGCATTGATCCTGCACAATCTGGCTCAGACTCCCCTGAAGGCTGCGCCCTGCATTCCGACCGCGCGTGCCACGCGCGCAATCCAGACGCTGGAATGGGCGGCCTATGCCGAGGACACCGAAAATTTCACGCTAGAGCTCGGCGAGAGCCTGATCCTGCCCTCGCGCGTCGCCGCGCAGATCGTGGACGATGCCGGCGGGGAAGCGCTTGCCGTCGCGGCGCGCGCGCTCGACATGCCGAGCCCCAACTTCCAGCGCATTCTCCTGTTCTTCAAGCCGGAGATCGGAACGTCGGTCAACACCGTCTACCGGCTGTCGCGGCTCTATGACCGCCTCAGCGATCGCTCGGCACTGGTGATGCTCGCTGCCTGGCGCGGCTCGACGCTGGCGGTGACGCGCGCAAAATATCAGTCGTCGCTCTATGACGGCGAACGCCAGCGCGCGCGCAGCAGTGCGAGCCAGCCGCGACCCGCAGTGCAGCCCGGCGCGATCCCGCCGATGCGGACAGGCACCGGCGGATCGGACCGCTAGATCTCAGGCGCGTGCCAATTCCAGAAAATGTCGCCCGGCGCGATCCTCGGTCTCGACGATCCAGGCGTCGGGGTCGAAGCGGATTTCCTTGGTGAGCCGCTCCTCGACCGCTGCTTCCGGCTGAGGTTGCGGCGCCATCGGCACGAAGAAGCGATCGACCGGCCGGCCGTCGTCATAGACAGTCTGCGGAGCAGGCACGTACAGCATCGCGTTGCCGTCAAGCAGCGACACCTTGACGAACACCGCGCCAGCCTCCTCGGCACCACGCCGGCGCACCGCGCCGAACACGCCTTCAGTCTGGCAGCGGCGCAAGTACGCCGCCACCCATATGTTCGATTTCAATCGCATGGACAGGACGATAGGCCAGCCGCGGAAACAGCACCAGTATCCGCGGCAATCAATGGCGATTATTCGACAGGATGTCCGATCACGGCCGCAAGCTCGCGCAACAGGCGGTCGGACACCTGGCCGGTCACCGGCATCTTGTGCTCGCGCTCGAACTTCTGGATCGCTGCCTGGGTTTCGCCGGAGATCGAGCCGGTCACCTTCAACTGTCCATAGCCATATTCGGAGAGCGCGCGCTGCACGGCGGCGACACGACGCATAGAGGGACTCTGCTGCGCCGGGATCGGCGCCGGCGGCCGCGCGACAACGACCGATTGCGACGGAGGCGTCGTCGCCGTGGCCTTGACGAGATTGGTCAGGGGATCGGCGTATCTGGCGGTCGAGGACGTTGCCTCGGCGACCTTCTCGGGCGCCGGCGGCTTCTCCGCAACTTTGGGCTCAGCGACGCGGAACTCCATCGGCTTCGGCTCGAGCGGCAGTGAATCGGCCGCAAGCGGGCGCGGCCGCGGCAATGGGCTCGACAACGCAGCAGCCGACGGCGCCGGCAAATTGATCACGGTGCCGAACATTGGCGCCGGATGGCGGCCGGTTTGCAGGAACAGCGCGTTAGCGATGATGGCGCTGACCGCGGCAAAGGCAACGAGACCAGCGAGAGTATCCTTGGGGCTGTGCAGCAGGATCCGCATCGCGAGATTACGCTCGGTCTCGACGTCGACGACCGCTGCCTTGGCGCCACGGCGGCGCGGAGCATCCTCATCTCTTGCAGACTTTCTAGGCACTTTTCTTCACCAAAGCCGGTTGGTCCTGAACATCATGGCGCGGCGGCGGTACCAGTGTCGCGATCTTGCTTTCGCTCTGCCGTCCTTGCGACGGCGTGCAGACGAGCGGCAGCTTGATGGTGACGGCCGTCCCCTCACCGAGCTTGCTTTGTATCGTCAACTCGCCGAGATGCAAGGCGACGAGGCTCTTCACGATCGACAATCCGAGGCCCGTGCCTTCGTGGCGACGCTGATAGGTCTTGCCGGCCTGGAAGAACGGCGCGCCAATCCGCTTCAGGTCGTCGGGCGCGATGCCGACGCCGGTATCGCTGATGCGAAGGAAGAGGTGCGATGGCGAAACCGTGGCGGCGACGGTGACCTGCCCTCCACGCTCGGTGAACTTGATCGCGTTCGAGACGAGGTTGAGCACAATCTGCTTGAAGGCGCGCGGATCGCCGGTCATCACCGGCAGATCCTGCGGCGCATCGGTGATGAGATCGATGCCGTTCTCGCGCGCCTTCAGCGCGAGCAGATTGCAGCAATGCAACAGCGCGGCGCGCGGCGCGAACGGTTCCGGCGAAATCTCGAACTTGCCGGATTCCATCTTGGACATGTCGAGGATGCCGTTGACGACCGACAGCAGGTGCTGACCGGAAGCGTTGATGAGCTCTGCGTATTCCTTGCGCTGGGCCGCCCCTAACATCAGGGTCTGCTCCTGCGCGATCATCTCGGAGAAGCCGATGATGGCATTGAGCGGGGTGCGCAGCTCGTGGCTCATGGTGGCGAGGAAGCGCGTCTTGGCGGCATCGGCCGCTTCCGCGGCGCTGCGAGCCTGATCGAGCGCCTGCTCCTGCATCTTGCGATCGGTAATGTCACGCATCACGGCGACGACCTCGGGCTCGTGCGTCACGTCGCGGCCCAGATCCTGGTCAACCAAATCCTGGTCAAGCGGCCGGCAGCGCATCTCGACCCAGATGAAATCGACCTGGCCGCGCTCGCTGCCGCCAACCTCCCGCCGTAGCCGGAACTCGACGCCGCGCACATCGCCGCGCGCGGCGTCCGACAGCGCGGTGAGATAGGCCGGACGGTCGGCGACATGGACGCGATCGAACAGGCCGTGGCCAGTGAGCTGGGCGACCGGCACGCCGAGCATGGCCTCGACTGCTGGCGAGACGAACTGGACTGCGCCGTTGCGCTGATGCCGCGAGATGACGTCGCTCATGTTGCGCGCCAGGAGGCGGTAGCGCTCCTCTTCGCGCGACAGCAGCGCAACACTGGTACGCGCGAGCGATTCGGCGCCGAAGGCGAGACCCGCCGCATAAAGCGTCGCGGACGCAACGCCGAATGCGGTGAACATGCCGCGTTCGGCGGCATTGGCCTGGTCGAGCGGCAACCAGTCGAGATGACCGAACAGGATCAAGAGCGCCACGCAGGACAGCGCCAGCACCGAGGCAAAGGCAGCCACCCGGCGCGAGGCCGACAGCGCGGCCTCCAGGGGAACGACGACCAGCCAGACTGCGGCAAACGATTCGATGCCGCCCGTGGTCACCGCCACGGCCATGATCAGTCCGGCGAGCGCCAGCGATGACAGCACATGGGCACCTTCATAGCGGCCGGTGCGCGAAAGGAACCACGACAGCAGAATCGGCGCGATCAGCCAGGCGAAGGCCGCAACCTCGATCGCGCTGGGGGCGCCGCGCATGGCAAGATAAATCGGGAACGCGGCAAAGGCGGCGAGGCTGCCGAGCAGCCTGGGGGCCATGAAAGCCCGATGGCGCGCCCGCGTCAGCGCGTCATAACGCGCCGAGGGATGCAGCAGCGCATCGAGACAATCGCGGATGATACTCAAAACTGTCACGGGTCTCGCGCTTCGGCTCATGCATCGAAAAGACGCGCCGGAACGCCTCCTTGTCGTTGAGCCACCGTGTCAGAGCGACATTAAACGAACGCTAAGGCGGTGGCGCATGCGGCAGAACGCCGTGTGATTGCGCGGAATTTTACGCGATTTGACGGTTTCATTCGCGCGGATGGTGAACGCGGGGTTTCCGCATCCCCCGCCGTATGGTTTCGAATTGGTGGAAGGACGCAAGTCGGAGAGCGCGAGCCCGCATCAATCGAAAATTTACGAGCCTTTCGATTCGTTCAAATCCCACACAAAATTTCGCCGAATTAAGCTCAACGCAATCACTTGCGATTTATCGAAGGTTGCTAGGTCGAAGGCCCGCGGGGTGCCGCCGGCTGGATCTAACACGCAAGGTCGCAAGATGCGTTTTCTGCTCCGCATCACATTCTGGCTCGGGCTGGTGCTGGTGCTCCTGCCGCGGGACAAGACTCCCGAATCGGAGAAGGTGCCGCCGATCGGCGCCGCCGAGGCCGTGTCGGCCGCGACCGCGGCCGTCTCCGACATGAGCCAGTTCTGCAAACGCCAGCCCGCGGCCTGCGAGGTCGGCGGCCAGGCCGCAACCGTCATCGGCCAGCGCGCGCAGGACGGGGCACGCAAGCTCTACCAGATGCTCAATGACAAGAAAGAGCAGATCACCAACGGCAAGAATGAAAAGAAGGCGCCCGACCACACTGGCTCGATCGGCAGCATGGCTGAAGCCGATCTCGACCCTGGTCCGGCACAGCGCGACACCCTGACCCAGGACGACCTGGCGCTCGAATGGCGCGGGCCGGAAACGGCGAATTAGGGTCCAACCCCTATCGATTTCGCGTCCTTGCGTCCCTATATTGGCCCTGGGATCACACACGGGCCATCATGACGACGATCGACGAAATCAGGGACAATTTCGAGATTCTGGACGAGTGGGACGACCGCTACCGCTACGTCATCGAGCTCGGGCGCTCCCTGGAACCGATGCCGGAGGCGGAACACTCCGCCGACAACAAGGTGCAGGGCTGCGTCAGCCAGGTCTGGCTCTCCAAGCGGATCGATCGCGAGCATGGCACGCCGGTCCTCAAGTATCGTGGCGACAGCGACGCCCATATCGTGCGCGGGCTGGTCGCGATCCTGCTCTCGCTCTATTCCAACCGCACGCCGCAGGAAATTCTCTCGACCGACGCGCTCGCGGTGTTCGACGAGTTCGGCTTTCGCGACCACCTGACGCCGCAGCGCTCAAACGGCCTGCGCTCGATGGTGGAACGCATCCGCACCGATGCGCGCGAGGCGCTCGCCGAGGCTTCGTGACGCTGCGCTATTTACGTTTGCGCTGCTGCTGCCCCAGCCCCATCTTCTTCGCCAATTGCGAGCGCGCCACCGCGTAGTTCGGCGCGACCATGGGATAGTCGGCCGGCAGGCCCCATTTGTCGCGATACTGTTCGGGCGTCATGTTGTACTGGGTACGCAGATGGCGCTTCAGCGACTTGAAGCGCTTGCCGTCCTCGAGGCACACGAGATAGTCCGGCGCGATCGACTTCTTCAGCGACACCGCGGGCTTTGCCGGCTCGAGCGGCGCTTCGGTCCGACCCGAGGACACCCGCACCAGCGCGCCATGCACCTGGCTGATCAGGTTCGGGATCTCGGCCGCCGGCGTCGGATTGTTGCTGAGGTAGGCGGAGACGATGTTCGCCGTGAGCTCGATGAAGTTCTTACCCGCCGCATCTGACACGGATGGACCTCAGGACCGTTGGTCGAGATGCGTGCGCAACTCGTCGATCGAGGCGAAGCGCATCATACCTTCCGGCATCTGCGCCTCGATCGAGCCGTCGGAATAGAGCGAATAGGCCATCCCATCGACGACGCCCGATTTGAGCACGGTGACGGCCGGCTGCTCGGCCGGTGGTGCCGGACGTGGCTCAGGTGTCGGGGGCGACGCAGGAGCTGGCGCGGCTTCCGTAAAGCTCGAGGGCATGCGCGGCGGCGGCGGGCGGCGGAGCGGAGCTGCCTCCGGCGGCCGCATCCGTTCGGGCTTCGGCCAGGCATCGTCGAAGCTTGCCTGCGGTGGCTCGGCGGGCGCCGGATGCTCCTCACCCGGTTCGGCCTCGGAGGCCTTGGCCTGCGCGCGATCGCGCTCCTTGCGCGAGGTCGAGGCGAACAAGAGATTGCGCCGACGCGGCCCTTCAGGCGTTGCTGCGGACGCTTCCGGCATCGGTGGCACTTCGGCACGCGTACGCGCCGCTGCTTCATCCTGCCAGGGTGGCGGTGCAGCCGGCGATACCGGCATCATTGGGTCGACCTTGGCGGCCTCGCCAGGGACCGCTTCCGGCCCAGACGCGCCCGCCGTCGCAAGGCCCGGCGGAAGCACCGGCCTGACTCTAACCTCGGACAGTGCCGTCGTTGCGGCGAGCCGCCGGGCGATGCCTTTCAGCTCCTGCACGACGGTGTAAAGGCCCATCAGTAACATCCCGGAGCAGACGCCGATGGTCCCGCTGAGTATGAGAGTACTGCCGAGACTGAATTCCTTGAGCGAGATGCCCCAGAGGACCGTGAGGAGGCCCGCCACAAAGGCGAAAATCCCCGCGATCAACAATGCCAGTGCCATCGAACTCACCCCCGGCCGCGCATGATCGCGCGACACCGCCTACGCCAAGATACCGTCATATCGCACGCCTCGCCAACGGCGATTCGCCGTAACCGTTCCTTAAAATAGCGAAATCAGGGACTTATTCACATTCCCTTCAGCAACATCTCGCTAGCTCTATTGAAACTCCAGGATCTGGAAATTGCTGCGTTGCATCAGGAATTTAGCCATAATGCGCAATTACTTGGAAATGGAACTGCGCTATAGGGTTCCCGGGACAAAGGGCCGTGCGCACCGGCGCGGCCGAGAGGGGATTCCGGGTCACCGACTGCCATGACATCCATCACCACTTCGGCGATCGACACGCCTCTGGGGCGCTCGATTGAGCGGACTTGCGATGACCTTGCCATGCTGGTGCTGGCGGCGGTCGCGGTCATCGCGGGGCTAACCTTCCGCGACTACGGGCTTGGCTGGGACGACTACACCCACGCCGAATATGCCGACCTCCTGCTGCGCATGTTCGGCTCCGGCTTCAAGGACACCGCGGCGCTCTCCTTTGCCAATCTCTATATGTATGGCGGCGGCTTCGACATGGTCGCAGCGCTGCTGCACAAGGTCATGCCGATCGAGTTGTTCGAGACGCGCCGCCTCGTCGGCGCTGTCGTCGGCGTGATCGGGCTTGCGGTGACCTGGCGGCTCGCTCGCCGCATCGGCGGGCCACTTGCGGGTCTCGCAGCACTCCTGCTGCTCGCGCTCTGCCCGATCTTCTACGGGCACATGTTCATGAACCCGAAGGATGCGCCCTTCGCGGTGGCGATGATCATCCTGATGCTCGGCCTGGTGCGACTGGCCGAGGAATATCCGCAGCCCTCGCCGCGCACCATTCTGATCGTCGGCCTCGGCGCGGGCCTCTCGATCGGCACGCGTATTCTCGGGGGCCTTTCGCTCGTCTATGCGATGATCGGCTTCATGCCGCTGTTTCTGGAAGAGCTGCGCGTCGAAGGCACCCGCGAAGCGATCCGCCGCTTCGCCCATGTCGTCTACGTGCTGCTGCCCGGCCTCGTGCTCGGCTATCTCATCATGGGCCTGATCTGGCCGTGGTCGATCATGGAGCCCGGCAATCCGTTCCAGGCGCTGACCTACTTCTCGCATTTCTTCGAGAAGCCCTGGAAGGAGATGTTCGACGGCGCGCTGGTGTCCGTGCCCGACATGCCCTGGTCCTACCTGCCGACGCTGTTCGCGCTGCAATTGCCCGAAGTCATGCTGGTGCTGGCGATCGGCGCGGTCATCGGGACCTTGGTCATCCTGCCGCGCCGCCAGATTGCGGCGCGCCGCAAGACCGTCCTGTTGATGCTGACGCTCGCAGCCACGCTGCCGCTCGTGGTCGCGATGGTGAAGCGGCCCGCGCTCTACAACGGCATCCGCCACTTCGTCTTCGTCATTCCGCCGATGGCCGTCCTGGGCGGCGTCGCCTTTGCCTGGACCATGGAGCGCCTGCGGGCCAATCATCGCGCCTGGCAGCCCGTCGTGCTCGCCACTTTCTGCTTCGGCCTCGCGCTGCCGCTCGCCGAGATGATCCGGCTGCATCCCTATCAGTACACGCACTTCAACCACATCGCGGGCACCGTGCGCGCCGCCGACGACCGCTTCATGCTGGACTATTGGGGCCTGGCCTTGAAGCAGGCTTCCGACGAGCTGCGCGAGCAGCTCATCGAGCGCCAGGAAGTTCCGCCGCGCAATCGCAAATGGAAGGTCGCGGTGTGCGGCCCGCAGCGGCCCGCGCAAGTGGCGCTCGGTCCCGATTTTACCATCGGCTGGGATTCCAACGCTGCAGACTTCGCCATGACGCTCGGCGAGTTCTACTGCAAGGGCCTCATCGCGCCGGTCATGGTCGAGATCAAGCGCGACGACGTGGTCTTCGCCCGCGTCTACGATATCCGCGGCCGCAGCATTTCCAGCCTGCTGTCGATCCCGGCGCCGTAATAATTCTCTTCTGAATTGCAGCCCGGACGGAGCGAAGCGAAATCCGGGGACTTTGAGGGACCTCTCGAATATCGCGTCGCTCATGCGGGCTACGCTTGACTGCTGCGCTTCGCGCGCCTTGCTGCGACTTCCTCGCGGGACTAGGCTCCCGCTCCGCAACAACGAGGTTCGGAGTGATTTGCCATGTCGCCAGCGGAAGAGCGCGTGAAAGAAGTGCCGTCGAACATGACGGAGGCTGAGTGGCAACAGCGGGTCAATCTCGCCGCCTGCTACCGCCTCATCGCCCTTTACGGCTGGGATGACCTGGTCGACACCCACATCTCGGCCCGCGTGCCCGGCCCCGAGCATCACTTTCTCATCAATCCCTACGGGCTGATGTTCGACGAGATCACCGCATCCAGCCTGGTCAAGGTCGACCTGCACGGCAACCAGCTCACCGAGAGCGAGTACAGCATCAACCCCGCCGGCTTCACCATCCATTCGGCGATCCATGAGGTGCGCGAGGACGCGATCTGCGTGCTGCATCTCCACACGCTCGACGGCACCGCGGTTTCGAGCAGCGCGGAAGGATTGTTGCCGCTGAACCAGACCGCGCAGCTCGTCACGCACGACCTCGCCTATCACGACTATGAAGGCATCGCGCTCGATCACGAGGAGCGGCCGCGGCTGCAGAAGGATCTCGGCGACCACAACCACATGCTCTTGCGCAACCA
Organism: Bradyrhizobium sp. UFLA05-112; assembly: GCF_053572325.1. Lineage (NCBI taxonomy): Bacteria > Pseudomonadati > Pseudomonadota > Alphaproteobacteria > Hyphomicrobiales > Nitrobacteraceae > Bradyrhizobium > Bradyrhizobium sp. UFLA05-112. Next base: position 19,579 of record NZ_JBANBK010000108.1, read on the forward strand.
CGGCACGCTGACGGTCGGTCGCTCGGTCGCCTCCGCATTCGAGCGCATGTATCACCTCGAGCGCGCCTGCTCGATGCAGGTGCGCACGCGGGCGCTCGGCACGCCGGTCTATCCGGTCGAGGAGATCGCGATCGAGAAGAACACCGAACTGCTCTCCAACCGCGACCGCGCCGAGCTTCGCGCCACCAACCTGGTGTGGCCGCCTCTGCTGCGCAAGCTCGACCGCGTCAATCCGGGCTACCGGACTTGAGATTTGCGAGGATTCGTGTAAGATCTTCTGCGAACGACCTCTGCACGTTTTGGAATGAAACGCCGCCCAATTCCGGGCGGCGTTTTTATTTGGTGCTCTCGCGGGGTGGGCAAAGCGAAGCGTGCCCACCTCTCTCTCACAAATCCTGGAGAGACGGTGGGCACGGCGCTTCGCGCCTTTGCCCACCCTACGCACCCCGCGCCTACTTCACCTCCGCGAGCGCGGCGAGGATGCGGGCCCAGGAGCGAATGCCCTTCTGGAAGCTCCGCAAATCGTACTTTTCATTCGGCGAATGGATGTTGTCGTCATCCAGGCCGAAGCCGACGAGCAGCGAGTCCAGCCCAAGCGTGCGCTTGAAGTCGGCGACGATCGGGATCGAGGCGCCCGAGCCCATCAGCACGGTCTCCTTGCCCCACTCCTCCGTCAGTGCCTTCTTGGCGGCAGCGAGCGGCTTCATGTTCCAGTCGAGCGCGATCGCGGGCGCGGCGGAATGGTCGCCGAATTCGACCTTGCAGTCGCCCGGAATGCGCGCCGACACGTAGTCCCGGAAGGCCTTGCGGATTCTCGCCGGATCCTGCCCCTCGACCAGGCGGAACGAGACCTTTGCAGAGGCATGCGACGGGATCACCGTCTTGGAGCCTTCGCCGATGTAGCCGCCCCAGATGCCGTTGACGTCGCAGGTCGGGCGCGAGGAGGCCTGCTCGATCAGCAGCCGCCCCTTCTCGCCGGCCGGGATCGACAGACCGATCGGCTTGAGGAACGTCTCCGGCGTCAGATTGAGCTTCTTCCACTGCTCCAGGACATCCGCAGGCAAGTCCTTCACCCCGTCATAGAAGCCGGGAATGGTGATGCGGCCGTCATCGTCGAACAGCCCGCCGAGGATCTTGGTGAGCACGCGGATCGGGTTCATCGCCGCGCCACCGAACACGCCGGAATGCAGGTCGCGGTTGGCGGCCGTGATCTTCACCTCTTCATAGAGCAGGCCGCGGAGCGACGTCGTGATCGCCGGCGTGTTCCGATCCCACATGCCCGTGTCGCAGACCAGCACATAGTCGGCCTTGAACTCGTCCTTGTTGGCTTCGATGAACGGCACGAAGTTTTTCGAGCCCACCTCCTCCTCGCCTTCGATCAGGAAAGTGACGTCGATCGGCAGCGAGCCCGTCACCGTCTTCCAGGCGCGGCAGGCCTCGACGAAGGTCATCACCTGTCCCTTGTCGTCCTCGGCGCCACGAGCGACGATGATCTTGCGGCCGTCGGCATGATCGGTGACGACGGGCTCGAACGGCGGGCGGTGCCAGAGATCGAGCGGATCGACCGGCTGCACGTCGTAGTGCCCGTAGAACAGCACGTGCGGACGTCCGCTCGCCTTGCTCTTGCCGACGACGGCGGGATGCCCGGCGGTCGGCCTGATTTCGGTTGCAACGCCGAGGCTTGCGATGTCCTTGGCGAGATGCTCGGCCGCCGCCTTGCAATCATTGGCAAAGGCCGGATCGGCCGAGATCGACTTGATCCGCAGCAGCGCGAACAGGCGCGTCAGGCTGTTGTCGAAATCCTTGTCGATGTGATCGAGCACGGACTGGAGCTGTGCATTGGACATTGTTCTCGTTCCTGACTTGCGGTGGTTTTCAAGACGCTGCTGCTTTTAGCTCCGCCGCGGCTTTCGGGCCAGACGCATCTGGCGGATGCCTGATGTGCCAGACCAACGCGCCCGCGAGAACGACGGTGCCTACGAGGTTGTTACCCCAGGCCTGCAGGACCAGGGGAAACAACGGCAGCGACAGCAGCAAGAAAATGCCTGCGACAGCCAGCGCGATCCAGGTTCCCAGCCTCACGCCCGCACGCACGTCGAAAGCAGCGCGGTGCATCAGCACCGTCATCGGAATGGTACCAGGTCTTGAGCTCAGTGACGTTGTGGTCGAAGCCGCGGATCGGCGCCGGCACCACGAACAGAAAGATGCCGGTGCAGGCGATCGTGCTCACGACGGCCGCCCACTGCGGGCGCCACACCAGATAAGGCAGCACCGCAACCGGAAACACCTTGATGGCGGTGGCGAGCGCGAACATGAAGCCGGCGAGCCAGAACCGCTGGTGCTGGAGGCTCCAGAAGCCGTAGAGCATCATCGCCAGCAGGAGCACGTTCGGCTGGCCGAGGTCGAACATGTCAAACACGAAGGTGATGGTGACGAAGGCGGGCAGCGCCTCCAGCCAGCGGCCGGGTGTGAGTCCCGAGCCGGTCATGGCATTCGAGAGAATCCCTCCGCGCAAACGAGGCGAGGAGACCTACGGCTACACGGAAAGCCCCTTGACGAGAGCCCGTGACTGCCTACCGGCGCAGCAATCCGCCGAGTGCGCCACGCACCAGAGCGCGGCCGACCGAACCGCCGAGCTGGCCACCGACCGACTTGCCGAGATCGGCGACGACGCCGCCGACCACCTGATTTGTGACCGTGCGCGTCACGTCGCGCACGACGCGCTGACCGGTGGTGAGCCGGCCGCGGCCGGTGTTGGTGCCGAAGATGGTGCCGACGATCGAGCCGATCTGGCCGAGGATGCCGCCTCCGTTCGCCGAGCCCTCGGCGGTCGCCGCGGTACCGGCGATGCGCTTTTGCAGAATCTCATAGGCGGATTCGGAATCGATCGCGGTGTCGTATTTGCCCTTCACCGGGCTTGCATCCATGATCGCCTTGCGTTCCTCCGGCGTGATCGGTCCGATCCGAGCCGAGGGCGGACGGATCATCACGCGCTCGACCATCGACGGCGTGCCGTTGCCTTCGAGGAAGGACACCAGCGCCTCGCCCTTGCCGAGCTCCATGATCACCTTGGCGGTGTCGAGTTTCGGATTGGGCCGGAAGGTCTGTGCGGCGGCCGCGACCGCCTTCTGGTCGCGCGGGGTGAACGCGCGCAGCGCGTGCTGCACGCGGTTGCCGAGCTGCCCCAGCACCCGGTCGGGTACGTCGATCGGGTTTTGCGTGACGAAGTAGACGCCGACACCTTTGGAGCGGATCAGGCGAACCACCTGCTCGATCTTGTCCATCAGCGCCTTGGGCGCGTCGTTGAACAGAAGGTGCGCCTCGTCGAAGAAGAACACCAGCTTCGGCTTGGGCAGATCACCCGCCTCGGGCAGCTCCTCGAACAGCTCCGACAGCATCCACAGCAGGAATGTCGCATAAAGTCGCGGGCTCTGGAGCAGCTTGTCGGCGACCAGGATGTTGATCATGCCGCGGCCGTCGCGATCGGTCTTCATGAAGTCCTTCAGCGTCAGCGCCGGCTCGCCGAAGAATTTGGTGCCGCCCTGGTTCTCCAGCACCAGGAGCTGGCGCTGGATGGTCCCGACGGTTGCCTTGGTGACGTTGCCGAAACCTTGGGCAGCTTTCCGGATCGGCGCCAGCGGATCTTCTCCGGCATCCGGCCCCTTCTTGCTGGTGTCGGGCACGATGGCGTCGAGCAGCGCCCGCAGGTCCTTCATGTCGATCAAGGTCAGGCCGTTGTCGTCTGCGACACGGAAGGCGACGTTGAGCACGCCCTCCTGCACGTCATTGAGGTCCAGCATGCGCGCCAAGAGAAGCGGGCCCATCTCGGTGACGGTCGCGCGTACCGGATGGCCTTGCTCGCCGAATACGTCCCAGAACACCGTCGAGAACTGGTCGGGCTGGAACGTCAGCCCCATGTCAGCTGCGCGCTTGACGATGAAATCCTTGGCCTCTCCCACTTCGGAGATGCCCGAAAGGTCGCCTTTGATATCGGCGGCGAAGACCGGCACGCCAGCACGCGCAAATCCTTCTGCCATCACTTGCAACGACACCGTCTTGCCGGTTCCGGTTGCACCGGTGACGAGGCCATGGCGGTTGGCGAGCGCAAGCGTCAGCCAGGCGGTCTCGCCTCCCTTGCCGACGAAGATCTTGTCGCTGGTATCGCCGGGATTGGTGTCTTGTGTCGCCATTACTGTTTGCCTTGGTGGGGAATGCGAACTTTAGGTTCCGCAGTTTAACGTATGTTGGGTGCCGATTGAACGGGTCAACGCATCTCGTGAGGCACGCATATGCGACATCGTGAGAGATGAGGCGTGTGTCTCTTCGCCAAAAGTCGAAATGATCGGTTCGCACCGCGGCAATTTTTCGCGAATTCCATCCTTCGCTCTTGCATCGCTGCAACACTCGCCGCGCGATTCGTCACCGCTCATGCGTTCGTCGCTTGTAATTCTTAACGCGCCGGCCCAAGATCATTTTCAGAAGCAAGACTCCGGACTTGAACCGGCTGAGGGGCAGGCGCATGGACGAGCTGATCGGGCGGCTGGCGACAAACGCCAGCATCGATAGTGCTGTCGCTGAAAAGACGATCGGCATTATCCTGGGCTTCCTTCGCAACGAAGGCCCTTCCGACGGCGTCCAGGCTCTGATCGACCAAATTCCCGGTGCCGAAGCCGCGATTGCCGCGTCGCAAAGCGGCGGCGGCCTATCTCGCCTGATGGGCGGCGGCCTGATGGCCGTCGGTACCCGGCTGATGGGCCTTGGGCTCGGCATGTCCGACATTCAAAAGATCGCCCGTGAACTTTTTCGCTTCGGTCGAGACAAAATCGGAGCGGATCAGATGGGCAAAATCATTGCGGGGACGCCGGGCCTCAGCCAGTTCGCCTGAGGCTTTCGCATTTCATATTGAGTATCATGACATATCCCATCTCCGAGATTGAGGGCCTGTCGGCCTTCGCCGCCAGCAAGCTGAAGGCGCAGGGCATCCGCACCACCGTCGCGCTGCTCGAAGCTGCCAGCACTTTGAAGGGCCGCAAGGCGCTGTCAGCCAGGACCGGCATCAGCGAGCAGCAGCTCCTGGAATGGGCCAACGTGTCCGACTACATGCGCATTCCCGGCATGGGCAAAGCCAAGGTCAACCTCGTCCGCGCCGCCGGCGTCACCACTGTCCGCGAGCTCGCCTATCGCAACCCGTCGCGGCTGGCGCAGAACATGCGCGAGGTGAACGAGAAGCGGAAGCTGGTCCGTGTGATGCCGTCGGAGAAGTCCGTCGGCGAGCTCATCGCCAAGGCCCGCAAGCTGCCGCCGAAGATTACGTATTAGGCGGACGTCGCTCATTGCACCTTCGCGAAGCGCGAAGGATTGTGTGTCCGATCCATCGCAGTCATTCCCCGCGAAGGCGGGGAATCCAGTACGCCGCGGCTTCTCCGTATCCCACCGCTGCCTCTGGAATACTTGTATGGGCTTGGTCAAGGATGAGTGGTTGTTAGATCATTTCAGATCATCTCCTTGTTCGAAGGA
>NZ_JBANBK010000109.1:0-24515 GCF_053572325.1 Bradyrhizobium sp. UFLA05-112
CAGTCCTGCCAACTAGACAGACTGAATCACTGGTATCTCTGAGTCGCAACCGCGGCCTTTTTCAACGGAATCGGCCATGAACGGACATCTCAGCTTGCCCGGATCTCGTTCGTTCGGCCCGCCTTCAAAATGAGCGTGGCCCCTCTTCTACGACAGGCATTGCGCCAGCGAGAGGCGCGCTCGACGACTCATCGGATCGCTGCTCCTGAGCTCCGACGCGCCGCAAACACACCATACAACGGAGTTATTCAAAATCGCGCCGCAACGGCAACTTGGGACTGACGTCTGATGATGCATCTTTCAGGGCCTCCAAATCTCGGCCCACACCATGGAGAGACAAAATGGCGATGCTCGATTGGAACGACTACCGAAGCCAAATCCTCGCCCGCGTCGGAGAGATCGGCAAGCTCTCACCAGACACCGTCAAGGGCTACATGGCGCTTGGCGGGGCCGGCGCAAAGACCGGACACCTTGATGCCAAGTCGCGCGAGTTGATCGCGCTTGCGGTCGCGATCACGCTGCGCTGCGACGGCTGTATCACCGTTCACACCGCAGCAGCGAAGAAGCTCGGCGCCACGAAGGAGGAGATTGCCGAAGCCTTGGGCGTTGGCATCAGCGTCAACGCCGGCGCAGCCTTGGTGTACTCGACCCGCACACTTGACGCGTTCGATATTACCGCTTGAAGCGTCGGCAGTGTCGGTCGTGCTTCGCCCGTCCGCGATGCACGGCCGCTTGCCCCCGGCTGGTTCTGACATTGTCGGCAACATTGGAATGCCGAGCAGAGTTGCTGCAAGCCGCACCGGCTCTCCGAGAAGGTGGCACCGGGCTCAGAGCGCCCTGAAAACCATGGCCTGTGTTCCGAAATCCGTGAGCAGGGTCACTGTTTCAGCGAGCAAGTCATGAGACTGTCGCCAAGACAAGATGTTTGCTGCGATGCAGTTTCTTGGAGATGCACCCATGAACGTCATCATTCAGAAGCTCAATGGGCTATGGCACCTGATCGTCGGGTCGTGCCAGATCCGGACGCCATTCCTGGAGACTCAGGATCGAGAGTTGGTTGTTACGTATGCTCGGCGAGCGTACCCGGGGGCCAAGATTTTCGAGCGCTGTTGAGACAAGAGTTGCGCCTCGAGGGATGCAGTCTCTTTGTACGGGATTGGCGGCATCGCTGAAACGGCAGCCGTTGGCGGCAAAGCGGACATTGGGTAGGAACTTCCTAGGGCATGATCCGGAAAAATGTGGAACGGTTTTTTTCGCGACAAACGCGGAACGCGTTTGCGCGGAGATCGTGCTCAAACAACAACCCAGAGCGCGATGACGATTCATCCCGATCTCATCACGCTTTAGCCCTTCGCCTGACCTGCTCGCGATCATCCTGCGCCACAAACGCAAGCGTGGATAATTCGGCAATTGCCGCACCACGCATCGCCTCGAGACGGATCACTTGCGCTCGACAAGAAGGGGCCGCGCGCGAATGATCGTCTGATTTCGTTCAGATTAACCGCCCAGTAGCGTTGCCATCTGACGTCGATCGATGAGGTTGGGGTCTTGCGGCAATTGATGACCGTCCAATTCGGCGAGTTTTGCCGCTATATGCGGTCTAGCGACGACTTCCTGAGGCAACGCAAGGCACATCGCAATTTCAATGATGCCACGGAGGACGTCCGCGTCTTGGGATGATGCAAAAAGGAGCTTGGCCATGACTTGGTTGGGTGCGGGGACCGGCATGCCCTCTTCCAGTGCGCTCATTTCAGCGATCCGCGCGCGGTCCGCGGCGATCTGGTTTCGATAAAACGGGCCGACTTGGCTCTCGGTCTCAGCGTCGTATGCCCGGGAGAACGCTTCGGGATCGTCGATGTATCGGCGGGCAATATTGCGGAGTACCTGTGCGTGCAAAAGGCCAACGCTCAAGCCCCTTCCGGCAGATGGGTTGGTACACGCCCATGCATCACCTACAGCGGCGAATCCGGTGATCACGGGCTGACCATCGACGACAAACCGTCGGTACCGGTCGATAACTCCCGCCATCAGAAGAACGGGCGTTATTGGCTCGCCATCGAGCCAATGGGCGTGCCGCGGGCACGCGGAGACGACGCGATGGAATGTCGTCGTATCACGCAAGGCTCGCATCGCCTTGTTCTTCGCCGAGGTATACAAAGTAATTGACCAAGTATCATTGTCCCCGTCCAAGGTAAGGATCGAGAACAAGCCCATCGGCGTGAGCGCGCGGCCCATCCTGCGGGGCCGCTGCTGCCCGGAGAAATATCGTGTAAAATAAGCGAAGTTGCTGTCTTCGGCTTCCTCAATCGGGCTGCGGGCTCCCGCGCTGACGATCCAATCGCAAGCCAGGCTTCGCCGTCCCATGGCGTCGACTACCAGATCAGCGCGAATTTCTTCTCCGGATGTAGTACGTACCCCAGCAACGTGCGGCACACCGGGAACCGCCGAAGCGCCCGTAATCAATTCGCAAATCTTGGTCCCCCGACGAATACTCACGTTAGGCGCGGCTTGCGCCATTGCAGCCACGGCCCATTCTACGATGGGCCTCCGACCAGTGACGAAGGGTATGGTCTCGTCGCCCGGACGCGGCGTCCGGTCCGTTATGGACGGCGGAAGGGATCGGCTGTCGAGATAGTCCACCCAAACGCAGCCGGCTCGAAGCAGATCATCCGTCAAGCCCGGCAATTCCTGATCGCTGATCATCCGAAATCGCGAACTGAGATTATGAGGTTGCCTGAATTGGGCAACTCCGGGGCGTTCCCAGGAATCCCATCCCTCGGCAGATGCAATAGGTTGACCTGCAGAGTCAGCCTCTAGGACTGTGACGTCGTGGCCGTCGCGGCCAAGCATCATCGCTGCGCATAATCCAATCACACCTCCACCGCAAACCAGGATTTTGCTCATCGCCCTCTCCCTAGAGCTCGGTCAACCGCGGAAACGGGCGGAATCCTCATCGTCTTGCCACACGGCGAAACGACAACGACACCCACTCACGCAGGCAGGACTGACTCAAGACATAGGTCTATGCGGCGAACCGGAGGTTCAAAGCCCTCGTCCGCTTGCCTTCGGAGCCTGGTGTCACAGGCGACGTCTCATTGGTCGCCTATGGGGCAAAACCGGCGATCAGCGCAATCATCGCATTATGTCCGATCTCCCGTACGTTAGTTGTTCGGCCCAGAGCCAAAAAGGAAACGTTGGTCAGACTCTTCTTTGCGTTTCAGAACTGATGGTAACGCAAACTGCGCCAGCCGCGCCTTGCCGCCACAACTGGCATCGCCCCAGAGATCAGCGGCGAGACGGCCATCAGGGCGTTCCCACTGAAGGCCGTGTTGTATCTCTTGCGGGTGGGATGTTCAGCCAACCGGTCCGGGGATCCAATAGTCGCCGGCAAGCGGGCTAACTCTTACGCTGGAAATTACCCCGAGCTGCAGGCTTGGATCGAAATGGCGCATCGTCCGCTCATTGAGGTCAATGATGCGGCCTGGCCTTAGTGGTCCCACGTCATTTATCTTGACGATGACTTTCTTGCCCACGGCCTCGACGAGGGCATACTTCGGCCTCACGCCAAATTGGACCCCACCAAATTTCTGACGCAGGCTCGTCTTGATGGCAGCCGCCCAAACGGAGGGATCATAACGCTCGCCGGAGGCTGTGTTCGGACCGCCCTCCTCCTTGCCGGGCTTGAATGGATTATACATGGATGCTGCGCCAACGATCGCATTTCCACAGGCGGCATTGACTACAGCGCTTGAGTGAACTCCACCCGATTCACTTCGGGCAACGGTGACGGAAACGGCAAGCGCAACCACGGCGCCGCAAATTGCGGCGCTCGAGCGGAACACCATCATAACTCCTTTGATTTTCTCGATCGTCCGGTTCCCCGATGCCGCAAAACATGGTCAAGCGAACGCGGAGCGTTCACGAACTTGCGCCGATATTTTGCGGATTCGTGCCAACTCTGGCGGCGGAACCGTTGCGGGAACCAGGGTGGTTCCTCGCACATTGTTTTAAGTTCTCACCGACTAAGACAGAGAATGCGTCAGCAGCATGACTGAATGGAACCTGGCGTGCAATGCCGCGTCGAGCCCTTCAGCGAAGCAATCGAGTCCGCGCGGCGATGCGCCTGTTTTGCTGATTTGCACGACGTAGGAATGTCTTACGCCGCGCAAGGTCATCTCCCGCCGGCGACGGTCGTTCTACTTTGCATGGGGTTGTTTTCGATGTTTTGGTGGGAAGCGTCTCGATGAACCGTCTCACCCGCTCTTCCGTTGCCGCGCACTCGCCAGCAACACCAGCATGAACGACGCTGCCGTCATCAGCGTCGAGATCGCGGCAATGGTCGGATCGATCTCGTCGCGGAGTGCGGTGAACATGCGCTTGGTCAGCGGCTGGTACTGACCACCCGAGATGAAAAGCGCGATGATGGTCTCGTCCATCGCCGAGATGAAGGCGAAGATCGCGCCTGCCACCACGCTGGACTTGATCTGCGGCAGCGTCACCACGAAGAAGCTGCGCAGACGGTTCATACCGAGGCTGCGCGCGACCATCTCCTGCGCGGGATCGAAGCTTTGCAGACCCGCGAGCACGGAGATGACGACGTAAGGCAGGCCCAGCATCACGTTGGCGAGCACGAGACCCGGCAGCGTCGCGACCAGCCCGACCCTTGCATAGATGAAGAAGATGCCGACCGCGGTGATGATGATCGGCACCACGAGTGGCAAGAGCAGCCCCATGTGGATCATGCGCATGATGCGCAGCTTCGACTGGCTGATCGCGTAGGCCGCGGCGACGCCGAGCGGGGTGGCAATCACGACCGTGAAGGCCGCGACGATCAGCGTCACCTGCGTCGCCTGCATCCAGGCGGGGTTCGAGAAATATTGCTGGTACCAGCGCAACGACAGCGAAGGCGGCGGGAACGTCAGGAAGCGCGCGCTGGAGAACGAGATCGGCACGATGATCAGGACCGGCAGGATAAGATAGATCAGCACCAGCGCGCAGGCCGCGATCAAGGCGATCCGGGCGGGCGAGACTGTTCTCATTTCTGCCCCAACACGCGATCGAGCGAGACGAAACGGCTGACAACGAAGAAGATCAGGAGCACGCTGAGCAGAAGGACCACGGCGACCGCGCTGGCCGCGCCGAACTGGTTGTAGAGCTCGACATTGCGGCTCACCAGCATCGACACCATCACCGTGCGTCCGCCGCCGAGCAGTTCCGGCGTGATGTAGAAACCGAGGCAGAGCACGAACACCATGGTCGAGCCGGCGAGCACGCCCGGCAGCGACAGCGGCAGGAAGACGCGGAAGAAGGTGAGCGCCGGGCTTGCACCCAGGCTGGCGCCGGCCTGCATCAGATCGCTCGGAATCTTCTGCATGGTGGCGTAGAGCGGCAGCACCATGAAAGGCAAGAGGATGTGCACCGTCGCAACCACCGTGCCGAAAGTGTTGTGGACGAGCGCAAGTGGCTCACCGATCACGTCGAGGTAGCGCAGGAGCTGATTGATCACACCGGTGCGCTGGAGCAGCGCGAGCCAGGCATAGGCGCGCACCAGCACGCTGGTCCAGAACGGCAGTACGACGAGCGCCAGGATGACGACGCTCCATGCCTTCGGCACCGCGTTCGCGGCATAGGCCACGGGATAACCCAGCACGAGCGCGAGCACCGTCACCAGCAGGCTGATCTCGAAGGTCAGTGCGAAGCTGCGCCAGTAGATATCCTCGGTGAAGATGCGGCGATAATGCTCGAGCGTGAATCCGTCGTGATAGATCGACTGCCAGGCGAGCCATCCGACCGGCAGCACGATCAGCAGAAGGATGACGAGCAGCGCCGGCGACACCAGGGCCAGCATCAGGCCGTCTTCACGGCGTTGATGTCTGAGCGAAGGATCTGGTTTTGATGTCGTCAACGCTGCCTCGCTGGTTCACTTCTGCATGAACGCGGCCCAGCGCTTCTCGGCCGCCTCGCCCGCCGGCGACGACCACCAGGCGTAAGACATCAGTGCCTGCTTCGCTGCGTTCGCGGGCTCGCTCGGCAATTGCGCAGCGCGCTCCGGCTTGATCACGCCGGTGTCGAACGCCTTCGGGTTGCCCGGGCCGTAGTCGATGTTCAGCGGCAAATTGGCCTGATGCACGGGATCGACGGCCTCGTTGAGGAACTTCACGGCCGTCTCGAGATTCGGCGCTCCCTTGAGAATGCAGAGCGAGGTGCTCTGCAAAATGCCCTGGTTGTAGGTGAAGGCGACCTTGGCGCCTTCCTTGGCGACCGCGCTGACGCGGCCATTCCAGGCCATCTCCATGTCGACCTCACCGTCATTGAGAAGCTGCGCCGACTGCGCGCCGGAGGTCCACCACACCGTGATGTTCGGCTTGATCTCTTCCAGCTTCTTGAAGGCGCGCTCGACGTCGAGTGGATAGAGCTTGTCGGGAGCGACGCCGTCGGCCATCAGCGCGGCTTCCAGCGTTGCGATGGGGTGGTTGCGGAGCGCGCGGCGCCCGGGGAATTTCTTGACGTCCCAGAAATCGGCCCAGCTATTGGGCGCATCCTTCGGGAACGTCTTCTGGCTGAAGGCGAGGACGCTGGAATAGAACTCGTAGGACACCGAATAGGCATTGCGATAGGCCTCAGGCATCGCGGCAGCATTCGGGATCTTGGAGAAGTCGAGCTTCTCGATCAGCCCCTGCTCGCCGCCGCGCAGGCAATAGCCGGTCGGCGTGTCCACCACGTCCCAGATCGGCTTACCGCTGCCGACCTGCGTCTTGATCGCGGGCCAGGCGTCGGGAATGGAATCCTGGTTGATGGTGATGCCGAGCTTCTTGGCGGAGGGATCGAGGATCGCCACCGTCTGCGCCTGCTGATAGGCGCCGCCTTGCGAGACGAAGGTGATCTGCTCACCGGCACCGGCCGCCGTGCTAGCCAGTCCAAACGCACCGAGCGATGCGCCCAGGACCGCGTGTCCAAAACTGAAGCCCAATTTCGTCATCCTCGCCTCCTCTGTCGTCAAAAGAAACTCACTGCCCGATCGCATCCAGCAACTGATACCAGCCGGCGACCATGCGCACGGCGGGCTCGCGGAGCGAATAGAACGGAATGAATTTGAGACGTCTCGCATCGAGCAGCCCGACATCAGGCTTTTCGCGGCGGACGAAGGCCGCGAGATAGCGGCCCATCAGGCTCGACATCGCCACACCCGCGCCATTGTAGCCCATCGCGAATAGCGTGCGCTCGTCGAGGCGGCCGATATGCGGCACCGAGTCCAGCGTCATTCCGACGAGGCCCGACCATTTGAACGCGAGCGGCACGTCCACGAGATCAGGGAATATTCCGACCATCGCCTTGCGCAGCGCCTCAAATGCGGCTTCCGAATCCTGCTTGCCGAAGGCGCCGCGGCCACCAAAAATCACGCGATTGTCGACCATGCGGAACCAGCGCATCATGCGCTTGGTCTCGGTGTAGGTGCGGCCCGTCGGCATCAGCCGTCCCGCGAGATTGCGCGGCAACCGGTCGGTCGCGATGATCGCGCTGCGGAACGGGATCAGTGTGTGCTGCAGGTGCCGCGTCGCATCCGTCAGGTCGGAATAACTGTTGGTGGCGATGATCGCCTGCTTTGCGCGCACCGTGCCTTGCGGCGTCTCGGCGACGAGACCGCCCTGCTCGCGCCTAAGCTTTAGCACCGGCGTATCCTGGAAGATGGAAACGCCGCGACGCGCGATGCCCTCGGCGAGGCCACGCACATAGTTGAGCGGATGGATCCCGCCGGAGCCGGGATTGAGCACGCCTCCCACGAAGACATCGGAGCCGGTTTCATCACGCACCTCGCGCTTGTCGAGGATACGGACCTCAGCATCGCCCATCTCGCGCTTCATCCAGTCGGCCTCGTCGATCGCCGCCCGGAGTGTCGTCTCGTTGTGTGCGGCCTTGACCTGGCCGGTGCGCGTCAACGCCGCACTGGTGATGCCGAATTCGGAGACCAGTTCCTCGACAATATCGGTCGATTCATGCGCGATCTCGTACATGCGCTTGGCCATCGCGCGGCCATGCGCGGCGTCGACCTCGCGAAACGACAGGCGGAATTTTGCGGTGATCACGCCGCCATTGCGGCCACTCGCGCCCCAGCCGGGGCGGTTCGCCTCCAGCACGATCGGCGACAGACCGCTCTTGGCGATGTGGTGCGCCGCGGACAGGCCGGTGTAGCCCGCGCCGATGATCACCACATCCGCCTGATGCTCGCCCGACAGGACCGGAAACTCGTGAGCAGGCTCCGCCGTGCTCGCCCATAGCGAGTTGGCGGATGGCTGCGCGATCCAGTTCCCTGTCATGCGTCCACTCATGCTCACGCAGCGCCGACGGCGGCGTCGGCGAAGGCCTTCATCGTGGGAAAATGGAAGTCGGGCTTGGTCAGGGTCGGCACTTCCGGCGTTCCGCCGAAACCGGCGAGACCCTGGCGCCGCTCGATCCAGCACACCTTGTAGCCGAGCTTCCGCGCGATCCCGATGTCGTGATACTGGCTCTGCGCGACGTGCAGGATGTCCGACTGCTTGTAGCCGAACGCCGACTGCCGGCCCTTGTTGTAGGCGAAGAATTCCGGATTAGGCTTTGCAACGCCGGTGTCGTCGGCACAGACGGTGTCGTCGAAGGGATTGCCGAGCGCATGCGCGTAGCAGGACAGCGCGACGCGATCTGCGTTGGTCATCGCAACCAGGCGGAATTTTGTGCGCAGACGCTTCAACGCTTCAACCGAATCCGCGAACGGTGCCCAACGCAGCACCGCGAGCTGGAACACATCGCAGGATGCGTCGTCGGCCGGAAGACCCAGCTCCTTGGCGAGATAGCGATAGACGTGAAACATCACCTCGCTGGAACGTTCGGGATTCGCATCGCGGCCGCGCTTGTAGGAGGCGAAGATCTTGTCGTCGCTGAGTTCGGCCGGCGTCTTGCCCGAGATTCTGCGCACCGCCGACAGCACGCCGGTCTCGAAATCGATCAAGGTGCCGACGACGTCGAAGGTGAGGACCTTGAAATTGCTGAACGGGGCTTGGGACGACATTGGGCTTCTTCTCTTTGGTTGGAGCAAGGCTGGAGCTAGTCCACCCTCGGCACGACGATGGTGTCCTCGGGATGAAGGGTGACGGTGAGATTGCCGCCGACTGGCGGAATGCGGCGATAGGCTTCGTGATGGGCCGGCTGGCGCAGGCTGAGCGCAGCGCCGTCGGCGAGGCCGAGAAAGATGCGCAGGCTCTCGCCCTGGTAGACGATGTCGGTGACGCTGCCGGTCAACCGGTTGCGGGTCCCATCGCCTGCGCCGTCGTCAATCAAGAGCTTTTCGCTGTGCACTGCGAGCATCAGCGCATCGCCCGGTGGGATAGTCCGGGCGCTGCGCAGCACGAAATTGCCGAGCGCGACGCTGCATGAATCAACGCGACGGACGGGCAAGAGAGTGGCTTCGCCGATGAAGCTCGCGACGAAGGAGTCCGCGGGGTGATCGTGCAGGTGCGCGGGCTCGTCGATCTGGATCAGCTTGCCGTCCTTCATCACGGCGACACGGTCGCTCATGGTCAGCGCCTCGCGCTGGTCATGCGTGACGTAGATGATGGTGGCGCCGATGCGCTTGTGCAGCGCACGCAGCTCGATCTGCATGGATTCGCGGAGCTGCTTGTCGAGCGCTGAGAGCGGCTCGTCCATCAGGATCAGGCGCGGCTCGAAAATCATCGCGCGCGCCAGCGCCACGCGCTGGCGCTGGCCGCCGGAGAGCTGCGCGGTGCCGCGATGCTCGTAACCGGACAGCCCCACCATGGCGAGCGCGGCTCGCACCCTGTCGGGCCAGGTCGATTTCGGCAGGCGGCGGGCGCGCAAGGGGAAGGCGACGTTCTCGCCGACACTCATGTGCGGGAACAGCGCGTAGTTCTGGAACACCACACCGATGTCGCGCTTGTGCGGCGGCATGTAGGTGACGTCGCGGCCGCCGAAATGGATCGAGCCGCTCGATGGCAGGATGAAGCCACCGAGGATTCCAAGCAGCGTGGTCTTGCCGGAGCCGGACGGGCCGAGCAGCGAGACGAACTCGCCGGCGCCGACATTGAGCGACACGTCATCAAGGGCGCGAACCGCGCCGTAAGCCTTGCTTGCGGACCTGATTTCGACGCTTTCCGCTCGTTTGTCCAACGATCGACCCTCGTCACGCCCCTGGGCGGCGCGCCTCACTGCACGCCATAAGCTTGCTTTATATACAGACCGGAGATCAGCTTGCGATTGCAGCATCATGAGCACGCAATCTTCTCTTACAAGCCTTGTCTTTAGCCTGTCATGCCAATGACACCAGACTTGGCAAAACTCGGCAATTGCCAAATTCTTACCGGTCGCATAACATCAAGTTATGCCCGAGCTCCGCCGGATGCTGCCCTCCTCCAATGCCCTGTTCGTCTTCGACGCAGCTGCGCGCAACGGCAGCTTCACCGCGGCAGCGGCGGAGTTGAACGTCACGCAGCCGGCGGTGAGCCGGATGCTCGGCCAGTTCGAGGAGCACCTCGGCGTCCGCCTGTTCGACCGCAAGGCGGGGCGCGCGGTGCTTACCGAGGAAGGCGAACTGCTGTACCGCCGCGTGCTCGAAGGCTTTCGCAGCATCGAGACCGGGTTGATCGAGATCGAGCGGCGGCGCAAGGGTACCGAGACGGTCACGCTCTCCGTCTCTTCCGCCTTCACCACGCATTGGCTGATGCCGCGTATCGACAAACTGCAGCGGCATTTTCCTCAAGTTGACCTTCGCTTCCAGCTGATCTCAGGCGCGCTGCGGGGACCGGTCGAGAATGTCGATCTCGGCATGCGCTTTCGCGACCGCGAGGAGCCTCACTCCGGCGGCACGCTGGTGATGAAGGAAGTCATGTTGCCAGTGTGCAGCCCCGGTTACATGAGCGAGGCGGAGGCCGCGGAGGGCAACACCGTGATCCGGCTCGCCGAGACGCCGGGCGACTGGGCGGCGGACTATCCAAAGTTTCTCACCAAGCGCCGCGGCCCGGCCAAGGCGCTGAGCTTCACCGACTATGCCGTCGTGGTACAGGCCGCTCTGCTCGGCCAGGGCATCGCGCTCGGTTGGCTGACCGTCGCCTCGCATTGGCTGCTCACCGGCGCACTGGTGCCGGCGTCCGATGCGCTCACGACCACGCGCCGCATTTGCGAATTCCTGCCGCCGCGCAACCGGCCGATGCGGCCTCTTGCCGCCGAGATCCGCGACTGGATCATCGCGCAGATGCGCAGCGAGATCGCGGCAATCGACCAGTTGTATCCCAAGCTCGATCTGATGGCCGCCTGCTATTGAGCGGGTGTCAACGCGGCGCAGTAGCGGTCGGGAAGATGATCGCCGATCCCAGGCGGCAGGACGACGGAGAGATCGCCGAGCGTATCCCTCCGCGCATTCTCCGAGAAACCCAAGAAGAGATTGCGGAGCCGTTCACCCACCCCGGCGTCTGCCTCCGGCTCGTCCGAGCCGAAAGCGGGCTTTGCCGTATCGGCGCTGAACTTGCTACCCGAGGCGCAGCCCAGATAGCCGCCGACGTGGTGAAATCCGAGCAGCGGCGGGGGCACTGTGGGAACGATATCAGCACCGTGGACCAGACGGTAGCTCGTCGCTCCGAACGTGATGTTGTAGGGTGCGACGAAGTCGGCCCGGCCGACGCGCGGACAGCCGAATAGATAGATCTGAGCGTTGCCAAGTTGAAGCTCCCGGCGGGCGAAATCCGCAGTGACCACCGCGATCGCGGCGCCCAGACTGTGTCCGGTGATGAAGACCGGCGAACCACTGTCGCGTGCGGCCGCAAGCGCCCCCTTCGCGTCGTTCCAGACGGCCGCCGCCGCATCGCGAAAACCCTGGTGCACAGCCGCCTGCGGCCGGCCCAGCGTGAAGTCGCTGACCCAGTTCAAAAGATGGAGGGGATCCGTACCCGCGAAGGCCACGATGGTCGCATCGTCTCTTTTGACGATGACTCCTCTCGTATCCGTCATCGGTAGCGTCGATACCGCGGGCTTGCTCAACACCCTGACTTCAGAGAGCTGCAAGAGCTTGGAAACGGACGCGATCGTCGCAGGTACGTGGGTCTCGTAGGCAAGCTGCGACATCCACATCATCGCGCGCGCGGTGCCGAGATTGAAGGTATCGGACGTGTTGAAACCGGAGAAGGCGGCCCGATCATATTGCTCAGGCGGACGCTCGACCAAGAAGCTCATGTTCGGCTCCTATAAATGGCCTGTGGCTGCAATGCGTCGATCGAAATGCAATGCAGCCACTCTGACACAAAAAGGAACCGGAGACAATCTCTGCGAGCAAAAGCAACAACTCTCGCTACGAAAGAAATGCGACAGCCGAACGTCCCTATTGATGCTCAATCGCCCTGATCGCGCCGCGCAGCTCGGCGAGGCCGCGGAGGCGGCCGATCGCGGTGTAGCCGGGATTGGTGCGCTTGGTCGCAGCGAGATCATCAAGCATGCGATGACCGTGGTCGGGGCGGAATACGATCTGCTTGTCGGGCGCGCGCCGCGCGTTCTCCTTCAGGAGCCGCTTGAGCACGGCGACCATGTCGACGTCGCCATCGAGATGATCGGATTCGTAGAAGGACAGACCGTCGTCCTCACGCTTGGTCGCACGCAAATGCGCGAACGCGATGCGCGGGCCGAAGCGCTCGGCCATTGCCGGCAGGTTGTTGTCGGCGCGCACGCCGAGCGAGCCCGTGCACAGGCAGATGCCGTTGGCTTTCGACGGCACGGCGTCAAACAGCGCCTGATAGTCGTCGGCCGTGGAGGCGACGCGGGGCAGGCCAAACAGGGGGCGCGGCGGATCGTCCGGGTGTAGTGTCAGGGATACGCCGAGCTGCTCCGCCACTGGCGCGACGTGTGCGAGGAATTCGGCGAGATGCTGGCGCAGGATCTCTGGTGTGATGTCGCGGTACTGCTCGAGCCGGTCGCGGAATTGCGGAAGGGTCATCGGCTCGGTGGTCGAACCCGGAAGCGCGCTCGCGATCACCATGACGAGATAGTCGATGTCAGCCTGGCTCATCTGCTCGAAGAGTTTCTTCGCACGGGCTTGCTGCTCAGGCGAATACTCCTGGAACGCGGCGGGACGCTTGAGGATGTGCAACTCGAACGCGGCAAAGCGATCCCCGTCGAAGCGCATGGCACGCGCGCCGTTCGGCAGCTCCCATTCGAGATCGGTGCGGCACCAGTCGACCACCGGCATGAAATTGTAGCAGATGATCTTGATGCCGGCGGCAGCGACCGCCTCCAGGCTCGCGATCCACGCCTCGATGGAGCGGGTTGCCTTAGCCCCGAGCCGCTTGACGTCGTCGGGGATCGGGATTGACTCCACGACCGACCAGGTCAGTTGCGAGCGGCCAGGCTGCCCCTTCTCGATGAAATTCTTGCGTTCCTCGACGCCTTTGCGCGTCCAGGCCTCGCCGATCGCCACCTGATGCAGCGCCGAGACGATATCCGTCGCACCAGCCTGCCTGACATCATCGAGCGACACGGGATCATCGGGCCCGTACCAGCGCCATCCCTGCAGCATCATGACATTTCTCCCGGCTCAGTTTGCGGTCAGCACGACCTTGACGCTCTGCGAGCGGTCGAGCGCCAGCCTGAGCGCATCGGGCGCGGTCGACAAGGGACGCTCGGCCGTGACCAGCGACAGCACATCGACGCTGCCATCGGAAATCAGTTCCACCGCGGTCGCGAATTCGAAGCCGAAGCGGAACGAGCCGCGCAGGTCGATCTCCTTGGCCATCACGGCATTTGCCGGCGTCGGAATCTGGCCACCCGGCAGGTTGCCGATCTGCACCACGGTGCCGCCACGACGAACGATGCCAATCGCGCTGGCAAGGCCCGCGGCCGTGCCGGAGACCTCGAAGGCGACGTCATAGGGACGCGCCGCGGCTTGCGTCTTCAGGCCCTCCTCGCCGCCTGAGACGTTCTCGACGTGGGAGGCGCCGAGCCGGGTCGCGAAGACAAGCGGCGCAGGCGCGATGTCGGCGACCGTGATGTCGGCCATGCCGGCGCGGCGCGCGGCGAGCATGGTCAGGAGCCCGATCGGGCCGGCACCGAAGATGATACCGCGTTTGCCCTTGACGTCACCGGCGCGCGCGACGGCGTGGAGGCAGACCGCGAGCGGCTCGGCGAGCGCCGCGGCCTGATATGAGACGTGATCCGGGATCTTCACGCACTGTGCCGGGATCGCATCGAAGTAATTGGCAAAGCCGCCCTGCATGTGCGGAGTCTTCGAGGCCGAACCCATGAAGAAGATGTTTTCGCAGAGGTTCGGCCGGCCCTCGCGGCAGGCAACGCAATGGCCGCACCAGCGCGACGGGTTGACAGCGACGCGATCGCCGACCTTCAGGTTCGGCGCAGTTCCGGCGATCTCCACGACCTCGCCGGAGATCTCATGTCCGAGCACCAACGGCGACTTCACGACGAAATCGCCGGTACGGGCGTGGCGGAAGTAGTGCATGTCCGAACCGCAGATGCCCCCGGCACCGAAGCGGATGCGCACCATGCCCGCGCCGAGCTTCTCGAGCGGATGCTCGATCATGCGCAGGTCTTCGGGGCCGAACAGGGTTGCAGCGAGAGCGACTGAGGTCATTTGGAGAGTCCCATATATTTAGGCAGCCAGAGCGTCAGCTCCGGAATGTAGGTGATGGCGATGAGTGCCAGGATCAGCGGCACCAGCCAGGGCAGGATCGCCATGGTGGTGCGTTCCACCGAGAGTTTCGCCACGCGGGCCAGAACGAACAGCACCATGCCGAGCGGCGGATGCAAGAGGCCGATCATCAGGTTCAGCGTCATGATCAGGCCGAAATGGATCGGATCGATTCCGAGCTTCAGCACGATCGGCAGGAGAATCGGCACCAGAATCGTGATTGCCGCGATGGTGTCGATGAAGCAACCGACGAACAGGATCAGGATGTTGGCCAGCAGCAGAAACACCCATTTGTTATGGGTGACGCTGAGCATCCAGTCGGAGAGCGTCTGCGCCGCCTGCGACACGGTCAACAACCAGGCAAAGATCGACGCCGCGGTGACGATGAACAGCACCGACGCCGTGGTCTCGATGGTGTCGAAGGTCGCCTTCGCCACCGTCTTGAACGTCATGGTGCGGTAGCGCACAAGCCCAAGGAACAACGACCAGATCACGGCCGCGACGGCTGCTTCCGTCGGCGTGAACCAGCCGAGCGTCATACCACCGATCAGGATCACCGGCGCCATCAGCGCCATCACCGCGGAGAAGTCGAAGTACCAGTCGATCGCGAGCAGTGCGCCGAGGCCGATGACGACCGCCATGTTGGTCGAGACGCCGGCGAGCGTCATCAGCCAGATCGCAAGCGGGAAGCTGAAGACGATGATGACCTCGAGTCCGGCCGAGCCGAGCTGCGGCCAGGAGAATGGCGTGTCGCTGCCCCAGCGATTCCTGTGGGCGAAATAGGCAACCGTCGCCATCATGAACAGCGTCATCACCACGCCCGGGATGACACCGCCCAGGAACAGGGCGCCGATCGAGACGTTGGCCATCATGCCGTAGATCACGAACGGCAGCGACGGCGGAATGATCGGACCAAGAGTGGCAGACGCGGCCGTGACACCGACGGAGAATTCGGTGGTATAGCCGTGGTCCTTCATCGCCTTGATCTCGATGGTGCCGAGACCAGCGGCGTCCGCGATCGCGGTGCCCGACATGCCGGAGAAGATCACCGAGCCGATGATGTTGACGTGGCCGAGGCCGCCGCGCATCCAGCCAACCAGCGCGACCGCGAATTTATAGATGCGCCCCGTCACGCCGGCGATGTTCATGAGATTGCCGGCGAGGATGAAGAAGGGCACGGCGAGCAGCGGAAAGCTCTCGACGCCCGCGATCATGCGCTGCGCCAGCGTGACGTCGGGCGTGATGCCGCTGACCAGGATATAGAGCAGCGAGGACACCGCCATGGCGAGCGCCACGGGAAGGCCAAGCAGCATCAGGATGAGAAAGCCCCCAAGCAAGAGCAGCATGGCATCACCCTTCCGTTCCGTCGTAGGCACCTGGACGTTCGAGGATCGAATAGCCCTGCCGCCAGTTTTCCAATGCTACCTGCAGGGATCTGACGAACATCAGCACGAAGCCGAGCAGCGCGAGGTAGTAGACATAGTTCTTGGGGAAATTGATCGTAGTCATCGGCTCGTCGCCTATCACTTGGATGTAGATCCACACCAGGCGGATGGCGTAGCCGAAGAACGCGATGCGGATCAGATCGATCACTGTCGACAGCGCGCGCGCCGCGAGATGCGGCAGATAGCGGTAGACAAGATCGACCTGGATGTGCCGCGACAGCCGCACGCACATCGACGACCCGATGAAGACCACGCCGATCAGGCAATAGGTCGCAATCTCCTCGGTCCAGGCGTAGCTGTCGTTGAGCACATAGCGCGTGAAGAACTGGAGGAAGACGCAGAGCGCCATCACCCAGAAAATCGCGAGCGCCAGCCAGTCCTCGAAGGCGTAGTGGCCGAGATCGACCTTCGGCGTCGCCTCTTCCTCGAAGGTGTGGGCGATCTCGTCCGCGGTGATCTGCCGGTGCAATTCGGCGGTCGACATGTGTTTACTCCTCCCCAAGAGAACCGAACGTCATTCCGGAGCGATGCGTGAGCATCGAACCTGGAATCTCGAAGTTCCGGGTCTGGTGCTAACGCACCATCCCGGAACGACGACGTCTCTTCACTTCACCGCCTGGATGCGCTCCCAGTCGGCTTTGCGATAGCCGAAGCTCTCGAATGAGACATTCTTCATCACGGTGTCGCGGAACTCGTTCTTGTCGACCTCGGTCAGCGTCAGGCCCTTCTCCTTGAAGAAGCTGATCAGCTTGGCTTCGTTCTGCTTAATCTCCTCGGTCGCCTTCGCGGCCGCCTCCTGCGCCACGTCGGTGAAGATCTTCTTGTCCTCGTCGCTCAGCTTCTTCCAGAGCGCGCCCGACACCACGGTGTTGAGGTGATCGACAATGTGGCCGGTCAGAACAATGTGCTTCTGCACCTCGTAGAACTTCTTGGCCTCGATCGTGGTCAGCGGGTTCTCCTGCGCTTCGACGGTGCCGTTCTGGAGCGCCAGATAGACTTCGGCGAAGGCGATCGGCGCGGTGTTGGCGCCGCAGGCCCGCGGCATCGCGAGATAGGCCGGCACGTCCGGGACACGCATCTTGAGGCCCTTCATGTCGGCGCAGGTCTTGATCGGCTTGTTCGACGAGGTCTGGCGCACGCCGTAATAGGTCACCGCAATGATGTGATGGCCGCTCTTGTCCTCATAGCCCTTGGCGAGCTCCTTGAAGATGTCGCTCTTGGTGAAGGCGAGCAAATGATCCGCGTCGCGGAAGGTATAGGGATAGTAGGTCACACCGATCGGCGGAAAGCTTTTTGCGGCAAAGCTTGACCCGGAGATGATGATGTCGACCGAGCCGAGCGAGAGGCCTTGGTTGAGATCGGTCTCCTTGCCGAGCTGCGAGGCCGGATAGACGTCGATCTGGTAACGCCCGCTGGTGCGTTTGCCGATCTCCTGCGCGGCCCAGACGGAGGCCGTATGGAACGGCTCCGAGGTCTCGTAGACATGGGCCCATTTGAGCTTGGTCTGCGCCACGCCGGCATTGGTGGCAGCCAGCATTGCCGCGACTGAAGCCGCCAGCACCATCGTCATCTTCTTGATCACAGATTTTTCCTCCATTGTCTAAGTCCGCTTCTTGTTTGCCCGGTCCGGCGGTCCAGGCCACCCAACGTCATCGCCGCCGCGTGCCGCTGCCCGCGGCCTGCTTTTTGGGCGGTCGTTTTGGCTTTGACGGACGCACGGCCGATCGCGCCGCCCTGGCGCCGGTGGGCGCCGGCGCCGCGCCGGCCTCGGCTCCGAAATTTCGTGCAAAGCGTTCCTGCGAGCGTGACAGATGGTCGCGCATCGCGTCACGGGCAGCCTCGGGATCGCGCGCAGCAATGGCATCGCGCACGACGCGGTGCTCATCCAGCGCGGCGCGCCAGGTGCGCGGGCTTTCGAAGTAGCGAGCGAGCTGCGAGAAATAAGGATTGAGGCGCTGATCGAAGAGCTCGCCGACCACGCGCACCAGAACGGCATTGCCGAGACTGCCGGCGATCGCGATATGGAAGGCGCGATCGTGGACCATCGAGGCTTCGCCGGGTTGCTCGACGTTCTCCATCGCGATGAGGGAGGCGTCGATGCGCGCGATGTCGTCTTTCTTCGCCACGCGCGCGGCCTGCTCGGCGATGGCACCTTCGAGGAATTCGCGAGCGCGAAGCAGCTCGAACGGGCCTTCGATCAGGGCTGCGGGAACGGACGCTGCGGGACTAGCGGGCTCGATCACGTAAATGCCGGAGCCAACGCGGATGCGGACCCGGCCTTCGACCTCGAGCGCGATCAAGGCTTCGCGCACCGTCGGCCGCGACACTTTGAGCTGCTCGGCGAGTTCGCGCTCGGTCGGCAGCCGGCTTCCGACAGCGTACTCGCCACTGTCGATCAGAGCCCGCAATTGATCGGCGACCTGGCGATAAAGCCGTCTCGCCTCCACAGCTTCCAGCGGCACGCTGGCCTCCCTGAGAGAGGGCCGGTCCGGGGTAACGATCCCGTCGGCCCCGCCAATTTTGGAAAATTGGTCTTACCAATTGACCAGAGCATTGACCGAGGAAGGCCAGCATGTCAAGCAGCCGGAAAGCAAAGGGGGGGAGACGACCATGCGCATTGGCCGCGCCAATCTCGACCGGCTGCCGTCCGGCATCCGCCGCCCGGCCTATGACCGTTCCCGAGTCACGCCCGGCATCGTGCATCTGGGCTTAGGGGCCTTTCATCGCGCCCATCAGGCCGTCGTCATCGACGATTGTATCGCCGCCGGCGCGAACACCTGGGGCATCATCGGCGCGAGCCTGCGCAGTCGCGATACCCACGACGCGCTCTCCCCGCAGGATCATCTCTACACGGTCGCCGTGCGTTCGGCCGAAGGCACCGACTATCGCGTGATCGGCGCCCTCGCCGGCAGCGAGGTCGCGCCTAAAGACCCGGCGCGGCTGATTGCGAAAATGGCCCATCCCGCTATCCGCATCGTCTCGCTCACGGTCACCGAGAAGGGCTATTGCCACACGCCGCAGACTGGCGATCTCGACGAGCGGCATCCGGACGTCGTGCATGACCTCAACAATTTCGACGCGCCGCGTTCGGCAGCAGGGTTCATCGTCGCCGCGCTTGCGCAGCGGAGGACGCAAGGGCTTGCCCCCTTCACCGTGCTCTGCTGCGACAACCTCGCCGCCAATGGTCGCACAGTGCAACGGATCGTGACGCAGTTTGCCGCGCTGCGGTCGAAGGACCTCGGCAAGTGGATCTGCGAGAACGTCGCCTTCCCCTGCACGATGGTGGACCGCATCGTCCCTGAAACGACCGATGCCGATCGCACGGCTGTCTCAACCGCGCTCGGGATGCAGGATGCATGGCCGGTGATGACCGAGCCGTTCACGCAATGGGTCGTCGAGGACCATTTCCCCGCGGGCCGCCCCGATCTTGCTGCCGCTGGCGTCGAGCTGGTCACTGACGTCAAGCCGTTCGAGCTGATGAAGCTGCGGCTGCTCAACGCCAGCCATTCGGCGCTCGCCTATCTCGGCTATCTCGCGGGCTACGAGACCATTGCCGATAGCATGCGTGATCCGCACTTCGCGAGGCTTGCGGCTGAGGTGATGGAAGATGCCGCGGTGACGCTGACGATGCCGGCAGGCACCGATCTTTCCGCCTATCGCGCGTCGTTGCTGAAGCGCTTTGCCAATCCGGCGCTCCACCACCGCACCTGGCAGATCGCCATGGACGGTTCGCAAAAACTGCCACAGCGGCTGCTCGGCACGATCCAGGACCGGCTGCGCCGGGACCTGCCGATCGAGACGCATGCGCTCGCCGTCGCCGGCTGGATGCGCTACGTCACGGGAACCGACGAGCAGGACCGCGCAATCGATGTACGCGACCCGCTTGCGCGCGAACTCGCAGGCATTGCTCGCGAGCAAGGCCCCGTTGCCGAGCGACTTGCTCCGGCGTTGCTCGGCATCGGCAAGGTCTTCGGCCCGATGGGTACCGACCCGCGCCTGCGGGAGGCCGTGACCAACGCGCTCGGCAAGCTCTATGCGCGGGGTGCACGGCGGACAGTGGAGAGCTCCTGCTCCTGATACCAAAATCCTGACGGTCAGACGCCGAGCGCGGCTTCGCCCGGCTCACGCCCGGGCACGCTCAGATGAACCTCATGCCCCTGACGGATGGCGAGCGATGCTGCGGCGGCGGCCGACTCGAAGGCCGACTCCTTGGTCTCGTACTCACCATTGATGTTGCCGTCATGCAGCACACCCCATTGGTCGCGCACCGGCACGATCGCGTATTGAGCAAGTCCCATGAGTCCCTCTCCCGAGGCTCGATCCTGTTGCGTTCGCCGGATACAACGCTGGCCATGAGCCGCTGTTCCGCCGGCCAATCGACGGAAATTGCTCTTGATTTTTGGTCGCGCTTGGCCCACCCCGGGAGGGATGAGCAAGAGCGCGATCATCGCCGCCAACGCAGCCTTTTATGCCGCCTTCGCGGCCGGCGACGTCGCGGCCATGGAACGGCTGTGGGCGGACGAGGACAGTATCTCCTGCGTTCATCCCGGCTGGCCCGGCATCATCGGCCGCGCCACCGTGATGGGGAGCTGGCGCGACATCCTGCAGAACCCGAGCCGGCCGCAGATCGCTTGCGCGGAGCCGCATGCGATCGTCGAAGGCGACAGCGGACGGGTGTTATGCATCGAAATCGTCGACGGCACCGCGCTTGCCGCCACCAATCATTTCCGGCGCATCGGCAACGCCTGGCTGCTCGTCCATCACCAGTCGAGCCCGATCGCGCAGATCGTCGAGCAGACGCACGACGATCCATCCGGCCCGAGCCGCAGCTTCCACTAGAGCGCGATGAGATTGGATGAATCGTCATCGCGCTTTAGTCTATTGTTTGAGCATGATCTTTTCGGAAAACCGCTGCACACTTTTCCGGATCATGCTCTAGCGCCGGTCACCAGCTCGGCAGCACCGCGCCCTTGAACTTGGTCAGCACGAATTCCTTGACCTCGGGCGTGTGGTAGCTGTCGACGAGGATCTTGACCCACGGCTTATCCTTGTCGGCGGCGCGGACGGCGATGAGGTTGACGTAAGGCCCCTTTGGATCTTCGCGCAGGATCGGGTCCTTCACCGGATCAAGCCCGGCCTGCGTCGCGTAGTTGGTGTTGATCGCTGCTGCATCGACGTCGTCAAGGGCGCGCGGTGCCTGCGCCGCGTCGACCTCGATGAATTTCAGCTTCTTGGGGTTTTCGGTGATGTCGAGCACCGTCGGCTTGAAGCCGACGCCGTCCTTCAGCTTGATCACGCCCTTGTCGCGCAACAGCAGCAGAACGCGTCCGCCGTTGGTCGGATCGTTCGGGATCGAGACTTTGCCGCCATCGGGAATGTCGACCCAGTTCTTGTGCTTTTTCGAATAGACGCCGATCGGGAAATTGACGGTCAGCGCCACCGCCTCGATCTTGTAGCCGCGATCGGCCTTCTGGTTGTCGAGGTAAGGCTGGTTCTGAAACGAGTTGGCCTGGATGTCGCCGGCATCGAGCGCGGCGTTCGGCACGACGTAGTCGGAAAACTCGACGAGCTGGATATCGAGCCCGTTTTTCGCTGCGATCGGCTTCACCGCCTCGAGGATCTGCGCATGCGGCCCCGGGGTCACGCCAATCTTGATGGTCTCCGCCGAAGCTGCCGCCGACCAGGCGGCGAGCACGGTCGAAAGAATCAGAACGGAACGAAACGACATTCTTGGACTCCCACGGAATTCAGACGAACTGACCCGTCATGTCTCGCCTGACCGGCGAAATCAATGAAATGGAAATTTCAAATTTGCCGACGCAATAGGGCAGCGCTTCTCCGCATGAAGCCGAAAAGAAAATGAAGCATCTGGCAGCGCATCGCGCCGCCCGTTTGATCGATGCCGGTCAGCTCGCGCCGGAGCCGCCCTGCACGATCTTCTCGTTCAGCTTCTGGTCGACGGTATCGACCGTGCGGTCGATCTCGGCATTGGGCACGCCGAGCTGGTGAGAGATCAGCTTCACCAGGAGATCGACCCGCTCGATGAACGGCGCGCCGGCGGCGACCGCGCGAGCGGCAGACGACGGCTTGAGCAGGCTCTCCGCGGCTCTGGCGTATTTCTCGAACGGCACCTGATCCCTCGGATCGGCACCGAGACGCCGCGCGAGCGCATCGACGTGATCGTAGATCGATTGCGAGCGCTTCAGATCCGTGTGCACCGCATCGCGGATCGACTGCGGCTCGTGCGGCGTGATGCAACGGTAATTGCCGGTGAGCAGCATCGACCATTTCGCGAGCGGCACGAACAGCGAGTCGAACACCTTGAGCTTGACCGGCACGTCGTGGCCCTCGAGCGTCACCGCGTCGATATCGGCCTCGAGCTCGCGCAGCAGCTTGTTGTGCTTCTCGTCCTCGAACACCGACGCCTTGAAGTTGGTGGGCAGGCCGACATGCAGCACGTTCGCCGCTTCTTCCGGCGGACGGAAGGCTTGCGGATCCGGCGAGCAGAGCGTCACCAGGCCCGGCTTGAAGCGCTCCCACACCTGCGCATTGGTATAGGCCTCCTCGAGGTCCACGCCTGACAGCGCCGGGATGCGCTTGAGGTAAGGCAGCGGCGGCATGTTCATGATCGACAGGCAGGGAAGTCCCGCTTCCGCGATCTTGATCATGAGCACGCGCACGGTGTGATTGGTGTATTGCGGCTCCTGCATCGCAAGGCCGACGAGATCATAGCGAGAGACGTCGACATTGGCCGGCGTCACCGCGTCGAGCTTGCCGGGCAGGTCGCGCGAGAAGATCGCGCGGTGCGCCGCCTCGTCGCGCAGCTTGATACGCACCTCGGTACCGTCGCGATTGATCAGCTCGGCCGTCTTTGCCCGGCACACCAGGGTCACGTTGTGGCCCGCCATCAAAAGCTTGGTCCCCAGCAAGGAGCCGTAGGAGGCCCCAAGAATCAAAATGTTGCGCGCCATGCTCTCTCTTTCACAAACGATCTCTGGCCCAAGCGATCCCGGTCGTCCTGGGCGACGCGACGATGCCAAGCCTCTAAGCGCTGTATGGTTTTACGCCCCGCTACACCAGGTATTTGGTATGCCAGCAATGCACAGCGGTGTCCATCATGAATTGACGGCCTCGCAATCGCTCATGGGACGGCTCAATCCATCGCCCGCCCAACACTGCGTATCCGCGCCGACGCTGCCACATCCACCGCGGTCCCGTACGCTTCGTGGGACTCTCGAACGGTCGCCTTACTCTCAAGCTGAGGCGATTTGCCGTATTCCAAAAATCAGAATCCTTGCAGGGATCAATATCTCGCCGCTGCCTGCGCGCGCCACTCTCCCGCAACAAGCTCAAATTTGAGCGTTTCCGTTGCACCGACGTTAAGCCCAGTCCGAAGCGCGGCCCGGGGCTTTACTGCTCGTTCAAGCATGTGATGGCGAAATGGCGAGGTTTCCTCGAGTTGTTTTTGCTTTGAACATTGTCAAGCCGAGAGTTGCCCCCATGGTCGAAACCTCATCGCTCCTGCTCGATCTGGAAGAGACTGTTGCAAAAGGAAATCCCGAGAGCTGTCTGCGGGCGATGTGGCACGCGACCGATCTCTTGATCGCCGGAACCTATTCCGAGGATCAGATCTGGACGTTCGGCGAAATCATCGGCCGCCTCGCCCAGGAGATCGAAACGACGGCGCGCGCGCGGCTAGCGGGAAAATTGGCCGCCAGCAACAATGCGCCCTACAAGCTGACGAACCAGCTTGCCTCCGACGACTGCATCGATGTGGCCTGGCCTATCCTCAGGCAATCGCAGCGGCTGGACACCGAGACCTTGATCGCTTGTGCCAGGAGCAAGAGCCAGCAGCATCTGCTCGCGATCTCCCAGCGACAGTCCGTTCCGGAAGCCGTGACCGACGTCCTCGTCGTCCGCGGCGGCAATGAGGTCGTCAACTCAGTCGCGGCAAATAACGGTGCAAGCTTTTCGAATTCCGGCTTCCTGCACCTGGTGCGGCGTTCCGAAGGAGATTCGATCCTCGCTGAATCCGTCGGGCTGCGAAAGGACATCCCCCGGCATCTGTTCCATCAGCTTATCGCGAAAGCTTCCGCGGAAGTGCGTGAGAAGCTCGAGCGCGAGCGTCCCGACATCGGACCACAGATTCACCGAGTCGTCGTCGACATCACTGGCGCGGTGCACGCCAGGTTCGGCCCGGCTTCAAAGGATTATTTCACCGCCAAACGGACGGTCGCAAAGCTGCACGAACGCGGCGAGTTGACCGAAGACAAGGTCTTCGAGTTCGCCCACTCGCTCAAGTTCAACGAAACGGCCGTCGCGCTATCCTTGCTGTGCCCGTTGCCCGTCGACATCGTCGAGCGTGCATTGATCGAACGGGATCGCGAGCCTGCACTGAT
>NZ_JBANBK010000110.1:0-23563 GCF_053572325.1 Bradyrhizobium sp. UFLA05-112
GTCCGTATTGAATTGATAGGCCGCGGCGCACTGGATTCCCCGCCTTCGCGGGGAATGACCGCGGAAAGCGGGCGGCGCTGTCCCGTGGCAACAGCAAAAGCCCCGCACACCGAAGCTCGGTGCCGGGGCTTGATCGCTTACGCTCTGCCAGTACGTCCGTGGACAGAGCGCGCTAGTGCGTCGCGCGGGCGGACTAGCCGGCGCGGATGTTGTCGGCCGAAGACTTGCCGCTGCGGCGGTCTGCGACGATGTCGAACGAGACCTTCTGGCCTTCGTTGAGGGTGCTGAGACCCGCGCGCTCGACCGCGCTGATGTGAACGAAAACGTCCTTCGCGCCGTCATCCGGCTGGATGAAACCGAAGCCCTTCTGATTGTTGAACCACTTCACGGTGCCCATAGCCATGGGAATATCCTTTAATTTGGGAAGTACGCACGTGGACCGGTACGCATCAATGCGCCCATGATCCGGATTGGTCGATGTTTTGGAGAAATCATCTGAAGCGTGCGCGCCCGTCAAAAACGAGGCGAAGCGGCCCAGTCGTTCGGCCAAGTATCGATGCTTGAAATATAACGAGATATTCAGGCTACTTCAAGGCGCCGCCCGCGGGTCGGGAATCGTATGACTTTTCTATCTTGCGCTGCATCTTGGGTATACCGTCCTTGTTTGGCTACCGTCCTTGCCGGCACGGCTCAGCGCAGTCGGGTGGGAACGGCGCAAGTGAGTCTTCGCTCACCTGTTGCCGACGCGGCTATTTTCCCCCGAAATCGGCCCAAAAATCCGGCGGGAAAGCCGGTTTCCGGCATTGCGGGGCTGTCCCCGCTCGCGTATTTGCTTGCCATGACAGCAGCACAGAACGACCGCTCCCCGTCGTCGCCCCATGTGGCCTCGGCGCACGACAAGATTCTCATCGTCGACTTCGGCAGCCAGGTGACGCAGCTCATTGCGCGTCGCGTCCGCGAGGACGGCGTGTATTGCGAGATCGTCCCGTTCAACAAGGCCGAACAAGCCTTCAAGGAGATGAAGCCGAAGGCGGTGATTCTCTCCGGCGGACCGGAATCGGTGCACGAAGAGGGCTCGCCGCGCGCCCCGCAACTCATCTTCGCCTCCGGCGTGCCCGTGATGGGCATCTGCTACGGCCAGATGACCATGGCGGCCCAGCTCGGGGGCGAGGTCGAGGGCGGCCATCACCGCGAGTTCGGCCGCGCCGATGTCGAGGTGAAGGCCGAGAGCAGGCTGTTCGAGGACACCTGGAAGCTCGGCGGCAAGCACCAGGTCTGGATGAGCCATGGCGACCGCATCACCAGGATGCCGCCGGGCTTCACGGTGGCCGGCACCTCGCCGAACGCGCCGTTCGCCATCATCCAGGACGAGAAGCGTAAATATTACGGCCTGATGTTCCATCCCGAGGTGGTGCACACGCCCGATGGCGCCAAGCTGATCCGCAACTTCGTGCGCAAGATCGCTGGCCTATCCGGCGACTGGACCATGCGTGCCTTCCGCGAGGAGGCGATCCAGAAGATCCGCAACCAGGTCGGCCAGGGCAGGGTGATCTGCGGCCTCTCCGGCGGCGTCGATTCAGCCGTCGCCGCGGTGCTGATCCACGAGGCGATCGGCGACCAGCTCACCTGCGTGTTCGTCGATCATGGTCTCCTCCGTCTCGACGAGGCCAAGACGGTGGTCGATCTGTTCCGCGGCCACTACAACATCCCGCTCGTGCACGTGGACGCGTCAAAACAGTTCCTCGGCGAGCTCGATGGCGTCACCGATCCGGAAGTGAAGCGCAAGACCATCGGCCGCCTCTTCATCGACGTGTTCGACGCGGAGGCCAAGAAGATCGGCGGCGCCGACTTCCTCGCGCAAGGCACGCTCTACCCCGACGTGATCGAGAGCGTCTCCTTCACCGGCGGCCCCTCGGTGACGATCAAGTCGCACCACAATGTCGGCGGTCTCCCTGCGCGCATGAACATGAAGCTCGTCGAGCCCCTGCGCGAGCTCTTCAAGGACGAGGTGCGCGAGTTAGGGCGCGAGCTCGGCCTGCCCGAAATCTTCGTCGGCCGCCACCCGTTCCCGGGCCCGGGCCTCGCCATCCGCTGCCCCGGCGACATCACGCGCGACAAGCTCGACATCCTGCGCAAGGCCGATGCCGTCTACATCGACCAGATCAGGAAGCACGGCCTCTACGACGAGATCTGGCAGGCCTTTGCCGTGCTGCTCCCGGTGAAGACCGTCGGCGTCATGGGCGACGGCCGCACCTACGACTACGTCGTGGGCCTGCGCGCCGTCACCTCCACCGACGGCATGACCGCGGACTTCTACCGGTTCGACATGAAGTTTCTGGGCGAGACCGCAACGCGCATCATCAACGAGGTGAAGGGCGTGAATAGGGTGGTGTACGACGTGACGAGCAAGCCGCCGGGGACGATTGAGTGGGAGTGAAGTCGATCGGCAACTAGAATGAATCATTGGCGATCCAAATACTCGCACTCTCGGTATTTCACGCCACCCAAGGTGGAGCCGCTGAGCCTCGACCTCGCGCGACTATCTGGCGGAGGATATGCGCCAGCGCAGTTTTGGGGTGAAACGCAAGAGGGCAAGGAAGTGTATATCCGCTATCGGGGCGGAAATTTCTCGGTGACTTTGACCAACGAACCCGGTGTTGCAGATGGGACCCGCCTTCTGGATGTTGGCTTTGGTCCTCCATTGCATGGAGGCATGTCGATCGAGCAGGTTTGCAACTATTTCGGGATCACGATCGACGGAGTGTGCCCGCCACTGCCGGCGCCTGAGGAGATGCAGCGAGAAGGGTGTCGCGACTTAAGCGGTTCGACAACCTTTTACGATGTCTGGCTTGAAAGCCGCCTCGACACGCAAAGGCGCTTGCTCGCAGCCGCTCTAGCGGCATTTCCTGGGTCGACTTTGATACAGCCAATTTGGGATGATCAGTTCAGAACAGTGGGCTATCGCGTTTGTCCAACGGTCGAGAGCCTGACATCGGATTTTTTGCACATGGTCCTTGATGGGCTGACTGCGGAAGCCCTCGGACGGCTGACGCAGGAACCGCTCCGGCTTCGTGAAATCGGCGGCCACTTGATTAGTTTTCATACCAGCGGATTCCATTATCCGATAAGGAAACATCCCAACGGCGATGCTGAGCGCCCGCATGGTGTACTTGGCAGAACCATCTACGAGGCCGGTACAGTTGACGACTGCCTGTACGGCTCTTTCTCTGCCCACTCTGAATTTCCCACTGGAGATGCGAGCCGGCAGGGTCTCTTGCAGAAATTCGATCGGTTGCTGAACGAATTTTTCCCGGCCTGCCAGGTCGATTATTTCGACCTCAAGACAGGTCATAGGGAGCAGGAAGACGCCTTCATTATGCATTTCGATTCAGCTATCGTGAATTGGCTCGATGCAGGAGCCGATCGTTGGTTCAGTATTGTGGACATGGGTGACGCCGGGAATCCGCGATTTGTTGGCTCGCGCCTTGCGCGAATGGCGGGATGACCGACGCCTGACATGACGGCCCGTAGGGTGGACTCGTCAGGTTGTGCTGGCAACGATGCACAGGATGCCGTCGAGTCCTGCTCGACCTGGCGCCCCTCGGCCATTGCAACGATAATGATACCTTTCTGCGGCGTCATTTCTTAATCTTTCCCGCCTAGCCTCCCGCGCCGATCTGCAGCAGTGCCGTTCTCGCCGGGGACGAATTCGCTGGCCAGCCAGTGAAGGATCAGGCTAGCAATGTGCTTGCGCCCTTCATTGTAGAAGCCTCACGACGGTTCGCAGTGCCCGTGCGCTGGATCAGCTCGGTAATCCGTCTGGCGAGCGCCGGCGATATGCGCGCCAAATCGCCGAAAAGGCGCGACAGGAACAACGCCATATTGCCATGCAATGGAAATATTGACGCTAGTAGTCGATAGCCTTGCGCTCGCCGCTTTCGTGTCGGTCCTCATCTTTGCAAAGCAAACACGCGGACGAAGGCACTCGCCCTCGTGACGTTCTCTGCCGGCGAATGCGACCCCGGCAGCAGCCGCGGCGCCCTCGAGATGCCGCTAGTCAAATCGCACATGTGCAGCAAATGCCGCACGCGGCGGTCTCAATGCGAAACCCGTTGACAGGGATCGGCTTCATTTGTCCTTCCATTTGATCGAGCAGCCAATAGACGCCTTTTGGTCAGCCGGCGCCAGACCTGTGGTCGCAATCGCGCGCATGGCCTCGACAAGCTCGCGGGGCGCCCCCGCGCGAGGCGGAGTTGTGCGCCCTTCGTCGAGCCGGCCGCGATACTTGAGCTTGCGGTCGGCATTGTAGCCGAAGAAGTCCGGCGTACAGACCGCCCCATACGCCCGAGCGACTCTCTGGGTCTCGTCGTGGAGATATGGAAACGGGAAATCATGAGCCTTCGCGAAACGCTTCATATTCTCAAATGAGTCTTCGGAATAGCTCGCCGCATCGTTCGAGCAAATCGCCGCAAAGCCAATGCTCTCCGACATCAGCACGCGGGCGTCCGAAACCATGCGGTCGATCACCGCTTTAACATAGGGACAATGGTTGCAGATGAAGACGACTACTGTGCCTTTTGCGCCCGCAACGTCGTCTAGTGCGTAAGTCTTGCCGTCGGTGGCCGGAAGCTGGAACACCGCCGCTGGCGTATCAAAAGCGACTTGGGTAGCTGATGTTGCCATATCGCACCTCCTTATGCCCAATATATGCTCACGACGGCCTGCTGGGGCACAATTTCCAAGACCTGCTCGCCAGCCGCGTCGTTTTGGCCATACGTCAGCCATTTCCGGTCGACCCGGAACACTGCCATTTGGACGAGCGCGGGAGTTCGTCGATGTGGGCCACGAACGGACGTTAGCACCTCCAATGCTCCGGCGCGTGGGGCGGCGACCATGATAAACTGCTGTCTAAAGTCTATCCGTCCGGCGGCTCTGAATGATGGTCTCGACACTCACCGCCGGCCGCGCTCCTGCGATTTTCTTTCGCCGATCAGACAGGGCACCCGAGGCTCTTTCTCAGCGGCTGGGACGATCCCGCTCTCTGGCGCGAGGCCCGCAACTTCGCGAACAAGCTTGGTCCGGATCGCTTCCTGGAATTTTTCGCGATCTTTGATCGTCATGATGAAGGCGCCCGGCCCCCCGATCACGCAGTCCTCGTAATAAAGATCGAGATTCTCGATATCGGTCGTCGAGAGCGATGGCTCTTTCACCATGATCGGGAGGCCGTTGATAATGATGCCTTTCTCCAGGGCAGCGTCACGCGCGCCGGTTACGGGCGCTCCATCGTTGTTCGGCCCATCGCCGGAAATATCGATGACGCGCCGCAACCCGCGATAGGGGCTCTCTTCGAACAGCTGCACCGCGAAATTAATCGCGCCGGAAATCGAGGTACTCGAACCTCGGCGAACCGGGGTTTTCATGATCTCGGCGGCTACTGCATCCGCCGATTCCGGGCCGTCGATCATGCGCCAGGGAACGATGATCTTCTCGTCGCCTGACATCGACCACTCGAAATAGGTCACGGCCACCTTGCTGCCCGGAACGGCCCTCAGTGCCTGAAGGAAGTCTTTCGAGACGATGGCCTGTGCATAGCCCTCGCGCTGAATGGCAAGTTCGTCCATATCCATCGAATAGGAGACGTCGACGGCGATAACGAGCTCGACATTGACGGGCTGTACACTGTGGTTGGCGTCGGCGAATCGAGAGTTCGGGGTCGGCGCGGCAATGCCAGCAACGTCACCTCCGACCATCGCCCCCGCAACAAGCACCGCCCCGACCGAGACACACCAGCGCATTGCGGCCCTCCCGTCGTTTCACGAGCATGGTGACACCCAAAACACGCTCCGAAAAGCGGAAACAGCAATTGTCGTCCTCGTTCGCAGCGGTCGAGGCTTCTCAGGACGATGAGTAGAAGCCCGGAACTGCCTCGTGCTTCCGGATCGCGCCAACCCCAAAGGCTTTGCCTGTCCGGACACCGATGAGCTTTCCTAGATTCCAGTTAGCAAGATGACTGAGCAGGATCTCGACGCCCTCGTTGCCTGGTTGCGCACCATTCCGTCGATCGAATAGAGGTGAAGCTGTTGGCGCAAAGCGGATCGAGGTGGTCTGGTGAGCGGTGCGAGCTATCACCTCACAAGCCAACCACGGTTTTCCTGATCATTGACCGGGATCGGAAGCAAAGGCGCGAATGTGGCGACGACCCTTACTTCCGGAGTGTTTGCGTTGTGATCGGCGTTTTGTACCGCTATCGACTTTTGCCGCCTGGGAAGATCAGTGGAGATTCTGAGGGAGGTTTTACGGACCGGATTCGCGCGTCCCCGCAGCATCGTCTGCTTCGGAGTCCGGTGGCGCATCACCTCGGGACGCATTGACAGCGGCAGTACCCGATAGCAAGCTCGTTCAGCCTTTTGTGCCTGAATCGACCGCGACCAAGAATTCACCTGGAGTTCCAACAGTGGACAGATCAATTCTGCTCGCCGCCGTCTGCGCTTCGGCGCTTGTGTTTGCTTCGGCTGCTTCCGCCAAAACCCTGGTTTTCTGCTCGGAAGGCAGTCCGGAAAACTTCTATCCAGGCGTCAACACCACCGGCACGTCGTTCGACGGCAATGAGCCGATCTACAATCGCATCGTCGAGTTCGAGCGCGGCGGCACTCAAGTGGTGCCGGCCCTCGCGGAAAAATGGACGATCTCGCCGGATGGCACCACCTATACCTTCAACCTGCGCAAGGGCGTGAAGTGGCATTCGACGTCCAGGTCGTTCAAGCCGACGCGCGACTTCAATGCCGACGACGTCATATTTTCGATCGAGCGGCAATGGAAGGAGGACAATCCGTACTTCAAGGTGACGAGTCCGAACCATTCGTATTTCGGCGATATGGGGATGCCGAAATTGTTGAAGTCGGTAGAGAAGGTCGACGACTTCACCATCAAGGTGACGCTCAATCAGCCGGAAGCACCATTTCTCGCCGACCTCGCGATGCCTTTCGCGGCCATCCAGTCGAAGGAATATGCGGATGCAATGCTGAAGGCCGGCACGCCCGAGAAGATCGACCAGGATCCAATCGGCACCGGACCATTCTATCTGGTGCAGTATCAGAAGGACGCCGTGATCCGGTACAAGGCGTTCCCTGGATATTGGGGCGGAAAGGCGAAGATCGACGACCTCGTCTACGCGATCACGCCGGATGCATCCGTTCGCTGGGCTAAGCTCCAGAAGGGCGAATGCGACGTGATGCCTTATCCGAACCCGGCCGACATCGACGCGATCAAAAAGGATCCGAACGCCACGGTGCTGGAACAGCCGGGCCTGAACGTTGGCTATCTGGCCTTCAATACTCAGAAGAAGCCGTTTGACGACGTGCGCGTGCGCAAGGCCATTAGCATGGCGATCGACAAGAAGGCGATCATCGACGCCGTCTATCTGTCGACCGGCATCGCGGCCAAAAATCCCATCCCGCCCTCGATGTGGTCGTATAACGACGACGTCAAGGATGATCCCTATGATCCGGCGGCCGCCAAGAAGCTTCTGGCCGATGCAGGATTTCCCAATGGTTTCGAAACTGATCTGTGGGCCATGCCGGTGCAGCGCCCCTACAATCCGAACGCCAGGCGCATAGCGGAGTTGATGCAGGCCGACCTCGCCAAGATCGGCGTCAAGGCCGAAATCAAGTCCTTTGAATGGGGCGAATACCGCAAGCGGATGCAGGCCGGCGAGCACCAGATGGGTATGCTGGGCTGGACCGGCGACAACGGCGATCCTGACAACTTCCTGCACACACTGCTGGGCTGCGACTCGGCGCAATCGGCATCTGGCTCGAATATCGCCAAGTTCTGCTACAAGCCGTTCGACGATCTGGTCGTGAAGGCCAAGGCCGTCAGCGATCAGGCCGAGCGGGCCAGGTTGTATGCGCAGGCCCAGGTGATCTTCAAGGAACAGGCTCCGTGGTTCACTATCGCGCACGCGGTGCAGTTGAAGCCCGTCAGTAAGAGGGTTGTCGACTTCAAGCTGTCGCCGTTCGGACGCCACAACTTCTATGGCGTCGACGTCAAGGAGTAGAAGACCAGAGCGGGGGGGCCTTCGCCGTTCCACCGCTTTTCTTGCCCTTCTCCTTCCTTCGAGATGACTGAGGACGGCATGCTCCGGTTCGCTCTTACCCGGCTGAGTCTCGTGGTTCCGACCTTCATCGGGATCACGTTGCTTGTGTTCGTGCTGATCCGCTTGATCCCCGGCGACCCCATCGAGACCATGGCGGGCGAACACGGCATCGATCCGGCCCGGCTCGCGCAATTGCGCGCTGACTACGGCTTCGATCGGCCCGTGCTGGTGCAGTACGGCCTCTATCTATCACGGATGGCCCATGGCGACCTCGGCCGCTCGATCGTCACCCATGAGCCGGTGATCTCTGAATTTCGGATGCTGTTTCCGGCTACGATCGAGCTGTCTGTTTGCGCGATCCTGTTTGCATTGTGCCTCGGATTGCCGGCCGGCATCATCGCCGCGGTTCGCCGCAACTCCATCTTCGATCATGGCGTGATGGGGATATCGCTCACCGGGTATTCGATGCCGATTTTCTGGTGGGGATTGCTGTTGATCCTGCTTTTCTCGGTGCAGCTCGGATGGACTCCCGTGTCGGGCCGGATCGCAGTGCAGTACTTTGTCGAACCAGTGACCGGTTTCCTGCTGATCGATACGCTGCTGGACGGCGATTTCGGCGCGTTTCGTTCGGCCTTGTCACATCTCGTGCTGCCGACGATCGTGCTCGGCACCGTGCCGCTCGCCGTGATAGCTCGCATGACGCGGTCCGCCATGCTGGAGGTTCTGGGCGAAGATTACATCCGTACCGCCCGCGCCAAGGGGCTGCCGCGTTTCCGGGTGATCGCGATCCATGCGCTGCGCAATGCACTGATTCCGGTGGTGACGGTAATCGGGCTGCAGGTCGGTGTCCTGTTTACGGGCGCGATCCTCACGGAGACCATCTTCTCATGGCCCGGCGTGGGCAAATGGCTGATCGAGGGTATCAACCGCCGCGACTATCCGGTGTTGCAGGGCGGCACGCTGTTGATCGGCGCGATCGTCATGATCGTCAATCTGCTGGTCGACGTCACCTACGGGCTGATCAATCCCCGCATCCGGTACACGAGATGACCGCTGAAGCGCTCGAAAATCCCGTCGTCGCAGCCGGCGCTCCGCCGCATCCGCTGTTGGAATTCTGGTTCGATTTCAAGACAAATTTCGGCGCCGTGGCGGGTCTCGCCGTGATCGTGGTTCTGATCCTTCTTGCGCTGTTCGCCGATTTCGTTGCGCCGCATTCTCCGATCGTCACCAACAATGCGGCCTTTCTGAAACCTCCGTTCTGGCAGCAGGGTGGATCGATCGCCTATCCGCTCGGCACCGACGCGATCGGCCGCGATATTCTTTCCCGTCTTATTCACGGAGCAAGGCTTTCGCTTCTGATCGGAATCGCGGTGGTGACGCTGTCGGTCGTCGCCGGGACGATCCTTGGGCTGGTCGCGGGTTTTTTTCGCGGCGTCATCGAGATCGCGATCATGCGGCTGATGGACATCACGTTGACGCTGCCAAGCCTCTTGCTCGCGATCGTGATCGTCGCGATCCTTGAGCCCGGCCTGATGAATGCCATGCTTGCGGTCGCGATCGTGCTCCTGCCGCACTATGTGCGGATCGCGCGCGCTGCCGTGATCAGCGAAGTCTCGAAAGATTACATCACCGCGGCCAAAGTCGCTGGCGCCGGACGGCTCCGCTTAATGTTCAAGGAGGTGTTGCCGAACTGCATCGCGCCGCTGATTGTCCAGGCGACGCTCGGCATCTCGACGGCGATCCTGGACGCGGCCGCGCTCGGCTTTCTCGGTCTGGGCGCGCAGCCGCCCTTGCCCGAATGGGGCACCATGCTAGCGGATGCGCGCGAATTTGTGCTGCGGGCCTGGTGGGTCGTCACGCTTCCAGGTCTGGCGATCCTTGTAACCGTGCTGGCCTTCAACCTTCTCGGCGACGGACTGCGTGACGCGCTCGATCCCAAGCTCAAGCGATAGCGCATGATCACTGTTGAAAGACGATCTGATGCCGCTCCTCGAGATTGAAAATCTATCGGTCGCGTTTCCATCGCAAAGTGGGATGGTGCGCGCTGTAGATGGCATCGACATCAAGCTGGAAAGAGGCGAGGTGCTGGGGATCGTCGGAGAATCCGGATCCGGCAAGAGTGTCACCATGTTGGCCGTGATGGGACTGGTACCATACCCGGGGCGCGTCGCGGCCGACAGGCTGCGGTTCGAGGGGCGGGATCTGCTGACCTTGACCGATCGCGAGCGCCGCGCGCTCACCGGCAAGGACGTCGCGATGATCTTCCAGGAGCCGACGACATCGCTCAATCCGTCCTTCACGATAGGCTATCAGCTGGCCGAGACATTACACATCCACGAAGGGATGGATCGCAAGGCCGCGCGGCGGCGCGTGGTCGAACTCCTCGAGCAAGTCGGCATTCCGTCTCCCGAGAAGCGGCTGTCGGCCTATCCGCACCAACTCTCGGGCGGCATGAACCAGCGCGTCATGATCGCGATGGCGATCGCCTGCAATCCGAAGCTCCTGATCGCCGACGAGCCGACGACAGCGCTCGATGTCACCATCCAGGCGCAGATCCTCGATCTTCTGCTGTCCCTGCAACGCGATCGCGGCATGGCGCTGATCCTCATCACGCACAACATGGGCGTAGTCTCGGACACGACCGAGCGCGTCGCCGTGATGTATGCGGGGCAGATCATGGAGCAGCGCCCGACACAAGGCCTGTTCGCGTCGCCGCAGCATCCTTACACGGCCGCTTTGCTGGCGGCGCGCCCGGAGGCGAGCGATGGCGGACGGCTCGCTACCATTCCGGGCGTTGTGCCCGGGGTTTACGATCGGCCGCGGGGGTGCCTGTTCAATCCACGTTGCACCTATGCAACGCCGCTGGCCGACAAGGCGCGTCCCGACCTGCGCCCCTGGATGGACGGCCTGATCCGTTGTCATTATCCGCTCGGCGATCCGACACGGGATGAGCGCATCGCGGCCGATCGGGCCGACGCCGGCGGGGCAGCGATCCTCAAGCGCGAGATCGTGTCATGACAGCGCTTGTCACTGCCACCGATCTCAAGCGCAGTTACGAGATGAAGCAGGGCTGGTTCCGCCCCCGCGCGCATCTGCAGGCCGTGGGCGGAGTATCGTTCGCGCTCGAGGCCGGCAAGACGCTGGCGATCGTCGGCGAGTCCGGTTGCGGCAAGTCGACGCTCGCAAGGCTCGTGACGCTCATCGAGAAGCCGAGCGCCGGCACACTGATGCTCGATGGGGTGGATGCTATCAATCTCTCGGCCAGCGCCGCAAAGACGTTGCGCCGGGCCGTGCAGATCGTGTTTCAAAACCCCTATGGGTCGCTCAACCCGCGTAAGCGCGTCGGCGCGATCTTGGAAGAGCCGCTGATCATCAACACCAGGCTTTCGAAGCAGGAGCGGCGGGCGCAGGCGCTCGACATGATGGCGAGGGTAGGGCTGCGGCCGGAGCAATACGGCCGCTATCCGCACATGTTCTCGGGCGGCCAGCGCCAGCGCATCGCGATCGCGCGCGCCTTGATGTTGCGGCCGAAGTTGCTGGTTGCGGACGAGCCGGTCTCCGCGCTCGACATGTCGGTGCAGGCGCAGGTCATTAACCTCCTGGTCGATCTCCAGCGCGAACTAGGGCTGGCCTATCTTTTCATCTCGCACGATCTCGGCGTGGTGCGTCACATCGCAGATGACGTGATGATCATGTATCTGGGAATCGCAGTCGAGCACGGAGCGAAAGAGCGCATCTTTGCGCGGCCGCTGCACCCCTATGCTCAGGCCTTGCTCGACGCGACGCCGGGCCTTGGCCGCAAACGCCAGCGTGTCGTGCCGAAGGGCGAGGTGCCTTCGCCGCTCGAACCACCAAAGGGCTGCGTCTTCTCGACCCGCTGTCCCCATGCGACCGACCTCTGCCGCTCGCAGCGTCCACCCTTGCGCCCGCTTGACGGCCGCCTCGTCGCCTGCCATTACGCCGAGCGCTTCCTGGAAGCTCACGCGGCTTAACGATCGGTCCGCAAAGGCATCTCACCAAACGGTGGTCGGTATTAGATTCGTTGCACGAAATACCTAGACTCGTAGGTGCTGCCGACTCTGACTGGAAGCGATGCGGGCCAAGCTTGAGCAGCCTCGGTCTTCTCCGCCTAAGTTGCAACACCGGTGCGCCAAAGCGGCGGTCCGGGAACTTTCGTGCCCGCGGGTGGTGTTACTGCGCCAGCAAACTGAATACGACAATAAGTGCCACCAGGCTCGCGAAAACCAGCAGCGTCAGGAAGGACTTTCGGGTCATCGGCCTCGTCGAGTGACGCGCAGCCGATAGGCCAGGCCGCTGTTTAGTCGGTCTCTGGGACCCCACGACTTTGCCCTCTGTCGTTGGCGTCCGAGCCTTTGGTTCGGGCGCCGTACCTACGCCTCCCATTGCGCTGTAATATGCGCTGTAGACCTCGCGAATAGCCAGCGCCGTGGACTCGGCCTCGCTCATCGTCTCGAGTCGGGTTCGATAGCTGGTCAGAAAGCTCTGGGCATTTGACGGCAGGTCATCGAAACCACCGAGCTTGGCCATCATGAGCCAAGTGGCGAAATCCGCCTCAGCCTTGGTTCGGGCTTTCTTGGCGATACTGGCGTTGGAGCTGGAGGACATGGTGGTCCGGTTGGTTCGCCCACCCAAGTTCGCCGGCGTTCATGGCTATCGTTGGACGGTTCGATTAGCTATTTCGGCTGACGGCAGGCGTCGCGCCCGGCGCACTGGCGCGCGAGGATTTGCCCTTGCCGCCGAAGGCCTCAAGCCAGCGCTGGACCAAATTAACGGGCGTGCCGGCCGGCCGATCTGCTCCTTTGTAAGATGTGTATCTTGAGCGGTCCAAAAAAGAGCTCGCTCCCAAACCCGGCATTAAACGGCTCGTGTCTGCAGCAAGGATGAGGCCGAACTGGGATGTCGTCCGCCTTCGATGCCGCTATCGGGGGCAACCCAGACGCAGCGTGGACATACCCAAGACGACGCAGATGCTTCTTGGCCAGCGCGGAGGCAAGGCGTTCGACGAGGATTTATGAGTCGCTGAATCAGATTTCGCAGTCGGCTGAATTCAAAGCCTTGCGCAAGCCACCAAACGCGTTGAGCCGACAGGGCTCGGTATCGCTGGCGGCCTTTGAACGCTGCAAAATGGCAGTTCGCCTGACAGCGGTTGCCCTTGGCTTCGACTTGGGTCGTGCAGCGGTTGCGACCTTCTTCGATTCTGGATTGTGCCGCCGACGGGCGACCGGCCTCGGAGGCTCCGAAGAACGGATACCGAGGTCATTCGGCGGGGCAATGCGTTCATCGACCAAAGCAGCCTGTGCTGGCACCTCGGCGTTCACAGCGGCAACTTCAAGGCGATCAGCTTTTGCCAACGCACTATGGGAATCGGAAATGTCTATGGCTGGCATAGCAATGGGCTGGACGACCGCTACTGCGCTCCGCGGTGGAGTTCTGAGCTCCATTGCTGACAGTACTCCTACACCCAGCAGGATAAGGAGGCCCAACGACGCCATTCTCAGCATGATGCGCCTCTAACCTGAGTTAGTGCCGGTGAAAAGTCTCCGTACCAATGAGGCAACTTGTCGGCGGCTGCCGACCCACGTACGGACTATTTGCCGACAGGGTTAACGTCGGCGGTGCTCCCAACGCGTACGGAGACCGCGGCTGCCATGTCGGTTTCCGGGAGTAGTCGGGACGTGGTTCGGGTCTTGGCAGAAGCTCCGTAGTGCCCCGAAGCCGCATGGCTGCTTTCGGTCCCGTTAGCGAGGCAGGAACCTCGTCCATAATGGTTTGATAGCGGGAGGAATAGGTAGGTGGGGACTCGGCCTATCAGGGACGTCCGATCGCGCGATGGACGGACGGTGATCGTCGTTTGCGCCGTCTTTGATCTAGATCAAGACTTGCGTTCG
This sequence comes from Bradyrhizobium sp. UFLA05-112, assembly GCF_053572325.1. Lineage (NCBI taxonomy): Bacteria > Pseudomonadati > Pseudomonadota > Alphaproteobacteria > Hyphomicrobiales > Nitrobacteraceae > Bradyrhizobium > Bradyrhizobium sp. UFLA05-112. The sequence continues at coordinate 14,005 of NZ_JBANBK010000110.1, forward strand.
TTCGCGGCAAAGACTGAGCGATGACCCTCAGAGATCCGTCCGCGTCACTAGTATAAAGCGTCCGATACTCGCGCCCTACCAGATCGCAAAACCGGAATGCCGAAATTCACAAGCCGATCCGTCGTCCTGGCCGCGGCAATCATCGCCGTACTGAATACAAACACCCCGCCCGGGAACGCTCAGACGTTGAAGGCCATCCAAGAGCGCGGCACGCTCAATTGCGGCGTCGGGCAGGGATTGCTGGGCTTTTCGAGCCAGGACGACCAGAACAATTGGACTGGCCTGGATGTCGATATCTGCCGGGCAATCGCAGCTTCAGTCATTGGCGACCCGGCCAAGGTAACGTTCACGCCACTCGACGCTGCGACCCGCTTCCCTGCGCTGCAGTCGGGCAAGATCGACGTGCTGTCGCGCAATTCGACCTGGACGATGTCGCGCGAAACGTCGCTCGGTCTGATGTTCGCTGGCGTTGCCTACTACGACGGACAGGGCTTTCTGGTGCGTCGGGAGAGCGGTGTCGATACAGCCCTTCAGCTTAGCGGTAAGACGGTTTGCACGCAGACCGGCACAACGAGCGAACTCAACCTCGTGGACTATTTCCGTGCCAACGATATGTCGCTCAAAACCCTGGCTGTTGGTACTGCGGAAGAAAGTCGGAAAGCTTACGAAGACCGCAAATGCGACGTGCTGACTAGCGACGTTTCGCAGCTGTATGCCGAGCGGCTCAAGCTCGCGACACCCGACAGCCACGTTATCCTACCGGAAGTAATTTCGAAGGAGCCGCTGGGACCGGCCGTGCGGCAGGGTGACGACCAGTGGTTCAACTTGGTCAAGTGGACGCTTTATGCGTTGATCAACGCCGAGGAACTCGGCGTCAAGTCGGCAAATATCGACGACGCGTTGAAATCTTCTGATCCTAATGTCCGACGCCTAGTCGGAATTGAGGGTGAATTTGGCCAGCAACTAGGCCTTTCGAACGACTGGGCCGTGCGCGCCCTTCGCGCGACAGGCAACTACGGAGAAATTTATGAGAGAAACGTTGGGACTCAGTCCCCGCTCAGCATCCCGCGCGGGCTGAATGCACTTTGGACGAAGGGCGGCATCCAGTACGCGCCTCCGGTTAGATAGTTTCAGAGGCTACCCCATGGACGTGGACTATTACTCGTTGCTGACCAAGGCGGTGGAAGGCAAGGATGCTGCGGCGCGCGACGAGATCTACAGGGATGCCTACGGCCTCATTAGGAAATCGCGGCTGACGCGCGAGGCTGCTGCATCGCACGCGGCTGCACTTGAGGACGCCATCCGGCGGATTGAGGACCAGTTCGTCGCCGACGGAGCGAAGTCTGCGGCTGAAATCAACGAGGTGTTATCGACGAACAGAAGCTGGAAGCCGATAGCCTACGGCACCGCCGCTCTCGTCGTCGTCATCGCCGCGGCAGCCTTGTTGTATGGATATGTCCCAAGCAAGGTCCCTGGCGTGGCCAGAACCGGAGTGACGGCATCATCGAAGGTGGCGCGCGTGGGCGACGACGTCGTCGTGACCGACCTGAAGCCCGGCGTCGATGGCGGCTCGACGGGCGAAGGTCTTCCGTTTGCTCTTCAGCGGCAAGTGGTCTTCTATCGAACCACTGTCGTTCCAGGTTCGATCGTGATCGACCGCGAAAACCGCTTCCTTTATCTGATCGATTCGAACAACTCGGCGCGCCGCTACGGCATCGGAGTCGCGCAGGAATGTCTCAGGGGAGGCAGTTTCTTCCATATCATCCACAAGATGGAATGGCCTGACTGGAGGACTTCAGGCGCGAGCACAGACGCGCCGCTTGCGTCGGCCGGCCAACCCGGCAGTCCGCTGGGGGCACGTGCCCTGTTGCTCGACAAACCTGGCCTGCTCATCCACGGCACGAATTCGCCGAAAACCATTGGCCATCTCGTCGCTTCCGGATGCATCCGGCTGGTTAACGACGATGTCGAGGACCTATACAGACGCGTTTCTCTGGAGACGCGAGTAGTGTTCGTCAGCTAGACTTGAGAATTTCGGAAGCTCCGCGAATTCCCTCCCGCTAGGCTTTCATCCTTTTGATCGCTGGCACATTGGTTGGCACAGGAACAGGCCTGGCAAAGCGATGGTCTGCTTTCAAGGTCTGAGCAGACTGCCATCGATAACATATCTCGCTTCCGTTTCCTGATCCTTTGAATTCAGTTGAGACACACGCGCAGCAGGTGGCAGAGAGCTTTTTGGCTTGCCTAGACGCATTCTGACCGCCAATTTGTAGGCGCATCTTCTTGGCGCGAGTTGCCAAGGGAGTATGAATGTCATCAAGATTGCCATATCGGCGCGCAACGCCCGTCGTGTCCTTCACTGTCGCGCAAGCGGCGGAGGCGCCGGACACTTAAAACTGCGATCAATAATGTTGCGTCTAAAACCGCAATCAATAATGTTGCGTCGAAGGAGCCGCATTCGGGACGCCGTCGACTGACGGGTTACGTCCGAAAAATTTCACTGATTCTTCAGCGTGCGAAGATTGATCACGTGCTTTCCCTGTCTCTGCCCAGAATCGCTTTGAACCCAAGTTTGACCAGTGCATTCACCAACGGGGGTGTGCATGCCTCACGATCCAAGGATTATCCGCGACGAGAGTAAGATCGAGCAACTTCGGGGTTCTATCCCGACTTGGATCAAGCGCCTGGAGCGACCGAAGACGCCGTGCATCGCGCCAGCGTTCGGGCCGTTGGAGGGCATCCGCGCGGTCGGCACTGGGCAGTTGATCGCTCAACCCTATATTGGCACCAAGCTCGCGGAGTTCGGCGCTGAAGTTATCCACATCGAGAAGCCGGGAGGCGACGTGTTTCGCTTTACCGCGCCGCAATTGCAGCGGGGGCCGCGCCCCCACGGCGGTGACGAGGCCGAAGTCACGAAGAACAAATTGTCGCTAGGGCTCGACTTCAAAAAGGCGCGCGGCATAGAGCTCTTAATGGCGCTATGGAAGATTTCCGACGTATGGATGGAATCCTCGGCACCTGGCACATGCGAACGCAACAGTATCACCAACGAGTTGGCGCTCGCGGTAAACCCGAGCCTCGTGATCGTGCGGGTCAGCACCTATGGTCAGTACGGAAAGCAAGACTATCTCGGGCGACCGGGTTATGACGCGATTGCGCAAGCCTATGGCGGCATGATGAACTTGACGGGTGACCCCGCCGGTCCGCCGCAGCGTGCGAAGTCCTATACCGGCGACTATGTGACCGCGCTCACCGGCTGGGCGGCGACGATGATGGCGCTCTGGGAGGTCAAGAAAACCGGGCGAGGTCAAGTCATCGATCTCGCGCAGTATGAAGCGGTGGCGCAGACCAACGGCAACACGCTGCCGATTTTTACCGGTGAGGGTACGGTCTACGGGCATACTGGCAACCGGCCGGCGGGTTTTCAACCCTACGACACTTTCAAATGCAGCGACGGCTGGGTCTTTATCGGGGCGCTCGGCGGTGCGATCTACAAGCGCGTGCCCAAATTCCTCGGTCTTGACCCGGTCGAATACAGCTACGACGAATGCTCGAAGGATGCTGCGGCGGTGAACTCCGAGAAGGGGCGCGAGGTCGACCGACGGCTGCGCGACTATTGTGCCGCACACACGGCGCTTGAGGTGGAGACCGCGCTGAACGCAGCCCAGATAGGTTGCGCTCGCGTGTTCAACGTACGCGACCAATACAGCGACGAGCACTACGCGGCTCGCGATATGACTGTGCCGGTGCTCGACCGGCAGTCGGGCGTGCCGATCCGAGTCTTCGGCGTCGTACCGAAGATGTCGCTGACACCAGGGCGTATTTGGCGCGGCGCGCCGTCGATCGGCGACGATACGACCGATATTCTGTCGATTATGCTGGGCCTATCGCACGCGGAGATCGATGGATTGTATGCCGACGGGGTAGTGCACCGCACAGATCCATTCACTGAGCCGCAGGTTGCTCCGGCCAATCCGTAGCAACGTGAAGCCTTGGGCGAAGCCTGGTGCCATTCTATGCCGTTCGCGTAGTCCGGTTCGGCATTCCTCCAGCCGCGAGGATCTCCGCGCTCAAGACCTCGATCGTCGTGCGATGTCGCATTGCCGTCTGCCGAATGAGCGCGAACGCCTCCGTCTCGGACATGTCGTGACCGCGCATGACCTGCAGAACGGCAGCGAACACAACCCGCCGGGACCTGATGCGATCCTCCAGCTTTTCGATGTGCGCGACTTGCTCCAGTCTTCGCTGCGCTGAATCGAACGCGATTACCAGGGCGGTGTAAAGCCCGGCAGAGCGGAGCGGCTTGACGAGAAAAGAGGCTGGTCGCAGATCGAGCAGCCACTTCAATCGACTGGGCGTTTCCGTTCCGATCAGCGCTATGATCGGGACGCTGCCCTTCCACAGGGTGGCGTGGTCAGACTTGATGGGAATGCTGTCTGCATCCAACAGGATGACGTCGAAAGGCTGGATTGGCGGCGGCTCGGCCGGATCATGCTCGGAAATGGTCATGCCGAGGCGGCTGAGCTGGCGACGCACGATCGGGATTTCGCGCTCATCTTTCATCACCATGAGAGCGCGACGGCCGCGGACGGAAAAGGGGGATGGTCTGGTCATTTCACGATACGCAAATGGTTCGAACGCTTGGCTATCGCATCATTGCTCTTTCCCGACCTCCTGCCGAACGCGCTCAGGTCCAGGTTAGAAAGATACGGATCCGGACGTTCAGGCGCATCGGCTTCCCAGAAGATACTGAACTGACATCCAGGCATTGAGCGTGCCAGCCTTGGCGTGAGAAAGCAGTGATTGTTGTCGGGATCCACCCAAACCGGACCCTGCGGGGAATCGTAGCGATGATTTGCCGCGGCGCGCCGCACGGCGCCGACCTCCGCCGAACCCGCGCGGCGGATGGCGCGGGCAAGCAGCATGACGCAGACATAAGTGGACTGTCCATCGACCGAGAGGCTGCTGTCTTCGCCATGACGAGCCTTCCATCGCGCCACAAAGCTGCAATTTTCGGCGCCCTCGATGCTCTCGAAATATGCTGATGAGGTAATGCACCCGACCGAGGCCGCTGATCCGATCAGCTTGAGTTCGGGCTCGCACAGGCTGCAGCTCAGCATCGGGATCGAGAGGCCGGCACGCGTCGCCGCCGCATGGAGGACACGCATGAACGCGTAGCTGGATTCACCGACCAGCGTATTGAACACGACGGGCGGTCTTCGGTCGATGATCTCCGTGACGATGTGGTCCACTGCGATCTCGCCGAGTTCGAGCAGGCGTTCGGCAAGGATGCGGCCGCCGGCGCTGGTCACGATTTCGCGGATGACGCGGTTCATTTCCCAGGTCCAGATATAGTTCGACCCGATGCAGAATACGTCGGCGGAGATGTGGTCGAGCATGTGGCGCACCAGCGGCACGACATGCTGGTTGGGCGCGGCGCCGACATAGATGACGTTGTCGCTGCTTTCGAATCCTTCGTAGCGGGCCGGATGCCAGAGCAGCCGCTCGGTCCGTTCGACGATCGGAATTACCTGCTTGCGTGAGGCCGATGTGTAACAACCGACGATATGCCCGACATGCTCCTCATGAATGAGATCGGCGCACGCAGTGTGATACTCGGCGACGACTCCGCAGGGATCGCGGAGGTGCGGCGTGAACGTGAAATCGAAGGCGTCGCTCTGGTTGATCTCGTCGACCGCCATCATTGCGCTTTTGCGCATTTCGCCCGCCATCATGGCATAGGGTCCCGACTGGGAGAATACGAGGCCGAGAGGGATGGACGGCTTGCTCATGGAGAAACCAGGGCGCTGTTCGGCAACAATCTCGTCGCAAGAAACTAGGCCTTGCTTCCTTGCATCGTCAATCAGCACTGCACGCCATTGATGCGACCAGCATAAAAAACGTGCTGGCCTCGCATTGACAAGGCCAGCGGCGCTAAGACACAATGACTGCTACGTGAATGCGTGCATTGCGAAAGAGTTCTCGCGCAGCCGATGACGTCTGAGTGACGACTCCAAGTTTCGATCTGCACCGTAACCTACGCGACCATTGATAGCATCGGCACTGTTGCCATTCGAGGCCCTTCTCGGGCCGCGGGTGGCTTTTTTCATTTTGTCTCCCCGACCCGAAGGGTGGAGTATGGCCGTTCGCCTTCCGACGCTGGAGCAGATCGAGGATCTCGGCGCCGACTTTGGCCTCGTCCTCACCACTGACGAGATCACTGCATTTCAGCAGGCTTTCAAGGGACCGTTGGCTTCCTATGGCCGGCTGGACGAGCTGGTGCCTCCGGCGCTGGCGCCGATTGCGCCGCGCTCGCCGGGCTATCGGCCTGCGGCGTCTGAAAATCCTTACGGCGCCTGGTATTGGAAGACGAACATCCGTACCGGCGCAGAGGGGTTGTTGAGCGGCAAAAAGATCGCGATCAAGGACAATATCTGCGTCGCCGGCGTGCCGATGATGAACGGCTCGGCGTTGCTCGAAGGCTATGTTCCCGAACTCGACGCCACGGTCGTGACGCGGATTCTCGACGCCGGTGGCACGATCGCCGGCAAGGCTGCGTGCGAGGATCTCTGCTTTTCAGGCGCGAGCCATACCTGCGCCGGCGGCGTGATCCGTAACCCGCACAATCCTGCGCACAGCGCCGGCGGCTCCTCTGGCGGCAGTGCCGCGCTGGTGGCATCGGGTGAGGTGCCGATGGCGCTCGGCGGCGACCAGGGCGGTTCGATCAGGACGCCGTCAAGCTGGTGCGGCGTTTACGGTCTGAAGCCGACCTGGGGCCTGGTGCCGACCACCGGCTCGATGCCGATCAGCTACTCGGTGGATCATTGCGGCCCGATGTGCGCTTCGGTCGAAGACGTCGCTCGCCTGCTGACGGTCATCGCCGGTCATGACGGCTGGGATACACGGACCATTGCCGCGCGCACCGGCGACTATATGGCGGCGCTCGGCAATCCCGCGAGGGGGCTGCGCATCGGCGTCCTGCGCGAGGGGTTTGGCCATTCCGAGAGCGATCCGGCGGTCAACGAGAAGGTGCGACAAACCATTGCGGCGCTAGGCAAAGCCGGCATCGCAAGCGAAGAAGTCTCCGTGCCCTGGCATCTCGATGGACCGCATGTCTGGAGCGGCGTCATTCTGGAAGGCGCCGCCGAGATGATGCTGAAGGGTTACGGCGTCGGCAACAACGTCCAGGGCTATTATCCGGTCTCGATGCAGGAGGCGCTTGCGCGCGGCATGGGAACACGGATCAATGACGTGTCGCCGACGGTGAAGCTGGTGCTGATGCTCGGCGAATATATGCACCGCCACTATCACGGGCGCTATCATTCCAAGGCGCAAAATCTCCGGCCTTTGCTGCATCGGGCCTACGATGACGCGCTGCAAAAATTCGACGCCCTGGCGATGCCGACGATTCCATTTACTGCGACGCCGATCCCGCCGCCCGATGCGCCGCTCAACACCGTGATCGACGTCGCCCTCAACATGCAGGCCAACACCTGCTCGTTCGACGTTTCCGGACATCCTGCCTTCACCGTGCCATGCGGCCGCGTCAATGGTTTGCCGGTCGGCCTGATGCTGGTCGGGCGCCACTTCGAGGAAGCGACGCTGATACGGCTGGCGCGGGCGATCGAAGCCGCCGGAGAGTGGAAATTAAACTGAACCAGGCAAATCCGGCGTTGGCGTGCTTGCATGCCGATTGCCTCCGAGGATTGCGCAATGATCGACGAAACCTGGCTGGAGACCTCCATCATGGCAAAGCGCGGCCTCGCCAAGGGCCGGGCGGGACGACGCCACGAGCTCACGATCGAAAAGCAGGGGCCTTTCCATTACGTTTACGGTCCTTACGCAAAGCCGGCGCTGACGATCGATCCCGGCGATGTCGTCGCCGTCGAGACCGAAGATGCCTTTGGCGGCGTCATCACCAGCGAGAAGGACAGTCCGACCGCAAAGCTGCGGTTTCCCTTCCTCAATCCTCAATGCGGCCCGATTGCCGTCAACGGCATCGGGAAGGGCGATTGCCTGGCCGTGCATATTCATGCGGTGGAGACCCGCGGCGCGCAGCCGGCCGGCAAGACCTGCATCATTCCGGAATTTGGCGGCCTTGTCGGAACTGCCTCAACCGCATTGCTCAATCCGCCCTTGCCGGAGCGGGTAAGGGTCATGCACGTCGACAAGGACGGCGTGCGCTGGAGCGACAAGATCACGCTGCCCTATCAACCGTTCATCGGCACCATCGGGATATCGCCCGAGATCGAGGCAATCTCGTCGCTGCAGCCGGACTATCACGGCGGCAATATGGACCTGCCCGATGTCGCTCCGGGCGTTATCCTGTACTTCCCGGTGCATGTCAAAGGTGGTCTTCTCTATGTCGGCGATTGCCACGCCACCCAGGGAGACGGCGAATTGTCGGGCGTCGCGATCGAGCAGCGCGCCACCGTCACGATGCAGATCGACGTCATCAAGGACTGGAGCTTTGCGTGGCCGCGGCTCGAGACCCGGGAGTTCCTCATGACCATCGGCAGCGCCCGACCGCTCGAGGATGCGGCGCGCATCGCCTATCGCGAGTTGGTTCGCTGGATGAGCGCCGACTACGGCTTCGACGAGATCGACGCCTACATGCTGCTCAGCCAGGCCGGACGCATCCGGCTCGGCAACATGGTCGACCCGAAATACACGATGGGGGCCTCAATTCTGAAAAGATACCTGACTTCATGAAACAGCGGCAACCGCGAGGAGGACTAGGGCTATGAGGTTCAATCGCAGAACGTTCTTGCAGGGTACGGCGGCCACCGCTGCCGCCGGGATGTTTTCCTCCAGCGCTTGGGCGGAAGATCCGATCAACGTCGCCAGCATTCACGATCTCTCCGGCGGCCTCGACATCTACGGCAAGCCGATGGTCGACGCGATGACTCTTGCCATCGAGGAGGCCAACGCAACGGGTGGTCTCTTGAGCCGGCCGCTCAAGCTGATCAACTACGACACCCAGTCGAACATGCCGCTCTACACGCAGTTCGCGCAGCAGGCGGCCCTGAAGGACAAGGTCGCGGTCGTCCATGGCGGCATCACCTCGGCCTCGCGCGAGGTGATCCGGCCCGTGCTCGACAAGTTCAAGACGCTCTATTTCTACAACACCCAGTACGAAGGTGGCGTCTGCGATCGCAATCAATTCGATACCGGCGTGACCCCGGCGCAGACGGTGGAAAAGCTGGTGCCCTATGCCATGAAGAAATGGGGCAAGAAGGTTTACGTGATCGCGGCGGACTACAATTACGGCCAGATCACCTCGCAATGGGTGAAGAAATACGTTACCGAGAACGGCGGCGAGGTCCCCGCGATCGACTTCTTCCCGCTCGACGTCACCAATTTCGGCCCGACCATCTCCAAGATCCAGGCAGCGAAGCCGGATTTCGTCTGGTCGGCGCTGGTCGGCGGCGCGCACATCTCGTTCTATCGTCAGTGGGCGGCTGCCGGCATGCGCAAGAGCATTCCAATGGCGTCGACCACTTTTGCGGTCGGGAATGAACACATCGTGCTGTCGCCCGATGAATGCAATGGCATGCTG
>NZ_JBANBK010000111.1:0-23309 GCF_053572325.1 Bradyrhizobium sp. UFLA05-112
GGCGTTCGAGGGGTGTCCACACCCTCACCGCCGCTTACCCCAGTCGCCGCTTACCCCATAGCATCTGGATTGCCCGCATTCGCCTTCGCGGGTGATGACGGCTCTCCTCGGGTGGCGAGTTGCGTCAATACCCGCGTCCCCACCAGTAGCAGAAGCGCTCGACGTTGGCGGCAAGGCCGTTCTCGTAGTTCGCCCACTTCTCGTATTTCGGCAGCTTGACCTCCTTCATCGCGGTGTCGAAGCATTTGCCGGCGTCGGCGGCCTTCTTCACCTCGGCGGAGAGATCTTCCATGTACGCGATGTCGTCCTGAATGTCCTTCTTGGTGCCCAGGCGTCCGCCGGCATTGGGGTGGCCAGGGATCATCCGCTCCCAGTCCAGCGATGCGAGCTTTTTCAACGAGGCGATATATTCCAGCGGCGAGGCGTTGTCGGGGATGTTGCGAAACTGGATGGACTCGATCGGCGCGAAGTCGACGACAAAGACCAGCTTCTCCTTCGGCAGACGCATCACCAGCGAATTGTCCGAATGGTTGCGGCCGACATAGACCAGCTCCAGCGTGGTGCCGCCGAGCGTGATGGTCTTCTTGTCGTCGACGACCTGGTCCGGCATCACGACATCAGCAAGCAGCGCGTTCTGCTTCTTCAAGTCGAGCCAGCGCTCCTTCAGCCGGCGGTGCGCGATGAAGGTGGCGCCGAGGTCCTTGAAGGCCTGGCCGCCGGCGGCGTGGTCGTAGTGATGATGGCTGTAGATGACGTATTTGATCGGCTTGTCGGTGACGGCCTTGATGGCGTCGATATAGGGCTTTGCGGGACGCTCATACGAGATCGGATCGGTGGCGATCACGCCCTGCGGGGTCACGACGAACATCGATTGGTGTCCGCTGTAGCGGAAGATGTAGACGTTTTCAGTGCCCTCGACCTTCCGGGTCAAGGTTTGCGGCGAGTTCTGCGCGTATGCGGAGCCAATTGCGGCGAACGTCGCGGCAATGACGGCGAGGCGATGGACGATTTTCATGTGTGATTTTTCCGGCTCGGAATATTGGCGCAGGAGGAAGAGCACTCGTCGATACAAACGCCGGTGGAACCGGTTTATTCCGATCGTGGAACGCGCGCCATCGCTTCACATTTGTCCGACTGCGCCATCGTTCCCGCTTGACAGTTTTATGTCACGGGAGGAGCATGCCGATGGTCGCCCAGCGCGACGCGTAACGTCCATGTCATGAGCAAGGGGAGGTCTATGACACCACCTCCGCAAATCCAGCCGCGTTAAGTGCGATGGAGCTCGTTCGGACTATCGCATAGCGGCGAAATCCGCGAACGGCACGCCGGGTCAAGGTGAAGTGGGCTGCATCAGTGAGGCATGGCCCCTTACCTTCCCGGCGCTGTGTTTTTGAGCATCCCTGTTTCTATTAATCGATCGTGAGCCGGCTCTCTGTCGTGGAGCTTCGGCACGATTGTGGCGAGCGGTGATTGCCGTGAAGACCGCGACTCGGTTGTGTGCGCGGCGACGGCGTGTGTCATGTGCCGCGGCAAATGCCAAGAGAAAGTCGCCGCGACGGCAAACTTCCGACACAGGACCGGGGCGAATAGCGATGATCCGACATGACTCGTACACAAAGGCGGTGCCGGTTCTGACACCGCCTTAGCTATTTCTGGGGACTCATCGTGTCGCAAAGGCTGTCTTCGGCGCTTCTCGTCGCCTGTGTCTTCCTCGCGATCTCAACTCTTTCTGGTGCGCGCGCCGAACCGGCGGTGCCTGCGACCGGCAATGCTGCAACGCTCTCCCCAGAGCAGGCCCGGCGCGCGCTGGACACGCTGCAGGACGATCAGAAGCGTGCCCGGATGATCGATACGCTGCGCGCAATCGCCAGTGCGTCGGATCAGCCGCAGGCTACGACTGCCGCGCCCGAGCAGAAGTCTCCTGCTTCGCTGTCAGCCGACGGCCTCGGCGCGCAGCTCCTGCTGACGGTCTCGGAAGAGATCGGCGAGATCTCGCGTCAGGTCGCCGACATGGCGCGGACGCTCACGCATTTTCCGGCGTTCTACTATTGGATCGTGCGGACGGCCAATGATCCCGCCGCCTACAATCTGCTGATCGAGATCGCGTGGAAGCTGGCGCTGGTGTTTGGTTGCGCCTTCTGCGCCGAGTGGCTGATTTTCCGCCTGATCAGGCGTCCGGTCGCATTCCTGGAGGCGCGCGTGCCGCAGGCTCCGCACGTGCCCGCGCAGGCGCTCCCCATCATCGAGCCGCCATTGTCCGTTGCCGCAGAGCCTGAGCTGCATCGCCGCCGCGCCAGTCTGGCCCGCGCCTGGCAACTCTTGCTCCGTCTGCCCTTCGTGCTCGGCCGCCTCGTGATCGAATTGCTCCCGGTGTTCGTCTTTGTCGGCATCGCCACGACGTTGCTGGGAACCGAGATCGGCGAACCGGCAACCGTCCGCCTCGTTATTCTCGCCGTCGTCAATGCCTATGCCTTCTCGCGCGGACTGATCTGTCTGGTCCGGGCGCTCGCGGGGCCTTTCGGGCTCTTTCCGGTTCGCGCCGAGACCGCGGCCTATATCGAGATCTGGGCGCGGCGCATCGTCGGTGTCGGCGTTTCCGGCATCGCCTTTGCCAATGTGGCGCTGCTGCTCGGCCTGCATCGGGCCGGCTATGCGGCCTTGCTGCGCATGGTCATGCTGATCGTGCATCTCTTCATCGTGGTCATCATCCTGCAGTGCCGTCGCCAGGTCGCCGAGGCCATTCGCGCGCCGGCCGGCCGGCAGGGTCTTGCGGCAAGGGTACGTAATCGCGTTGCCAGCATTTGGCACTATCTTGCGATTGCACTCGATCTGGCCCTGTGGGCCGTCTGGGCGCTCAACATCCGCAACGGCTATTCGCTGCTGCTCCAGTATTTCGTCGGCACCGTCGTGGTGGCGCTGATCACGCGCGTCGCCATCATGGTGACGCTGAGCCTGATCGATCGCGGCTTCCGCATCAATCCGGAGATCCTCCAGCGCTTTCCCGGCCTCGAGATCCGCGCCAACCGCTATCTGCCCCTGCTGCGCAAGATCGTCTCTGGCGTCATCGCCTTTATCGGTTTCGTGGCCGTGCTGGAGGTCTGGGGCGTGGATGCGATCGTCTGGTTCTATGGCGGTCAGATCGGCAGCAGGCTCCTGTCTGCGGTCGCGACCATCGGCGTTGCCGCCGCAATCGCGGCCGCGATATGGGAGGCCAGCAACGCGCTGCTGGACCGACAGATCAACGCCTTGTCGCGCGAGGGCCACTATGCCCGCGCGGCGCGCCTGCGCACGTTTCAACCGATGCTGCGGACGGTGTTGCTGTGCCTGATTGCGACCGTCGTCGGTCTCACTGCGCTGAGCGAGATCGGCGTCAATGTCGCGCCGCTCCTGGCGGGGGCCGGCATCGTCGGCATCGCCATCGGCTTCGGCTCGCAAAAGCTGGTGCAGGATCTCATCACCGGCCTGTTTCTCCTCCTCGAGAATACGGTCCAGGTCGGCGACACCGTCAGCGTCTCCGGCCTGACGGGCGTGGTCGAAAACGTCTCGATCCGCACCATTCGCCTGCGCGCCGGCGACGGATCGCTGCACATCGTTCCGTTCAGCGCGGTGACCACCATCACCAATTCAAGCCGTGGCGCGGGCAATGCGTCCGTCAGTGTCAATGTCGCCTACAAGGAGGATACCGATCGCGCCGGACAAATCCTCAAGGACATCGTCGATGACATGCGTCGGGAGCCCGAATTCCGCGCCGCGATCCGCGGCGATCTCGAGCTCTGGGGCATCGACAAGGTGGATGGTTCGATGGTGTCGATCGTTGGCCAGATCCGCTGCACCGACAGCGGCCGTTGGCCGGTTCAACGCGAGTTCAATCGCCGCATGAAGCTGCGCTTCCAGGAAAACGGAATCGAGATTGCTTCCTCCGCCCAGACTATCCTGATGCAGATCGCCGCGCCGGCCGACACGGCCTCGAACCTGACCTTGCGACGCGCGACCGGCTGATCTTCGTCCTTGCCTCCTGAACGGCGACGTCGTTCACTTCTGCCCACAAACGTGCCCGCCGGTTAACGGCGGGCGGAAGCGGGAGGCTGGGGGAATGATGGGTGGATTGTCGGCTGGATTGCGCGGCTTCGTCACTGCGATTTGCACGCTGATCGGACTTGTTGCGTCCGCCGCACCAGGGATGACCCAGTCATTCCCGTCGCGGCCCATCACGCTGGTGGTGCCGTTTGCCGCGGGCGGGCCGACCGACACGCTGGCGCGGATTCTCACCGAGCGGATGGCGGCCGATCTTCACACAACCATCGTGGTCGAGAACGTGGTCGGTGCATCCGGCAGCATCGCGGGCGCGCGCGTGGCGCGGGCAACCCCCGACGGCACCACGATCACCATCGGGCATTGGGGCACGCAGGTGCTGAACGGCGCCGTCTACAAGCTCGCTTACGATGTGCTTGCCGATTTCGAACCGATCGCGCTAATTGCCAGCGGCCCGCAGCTCATCGTCGGCAGGAAGACCCTGGAGGCTGGAAATCTCAACGAGCTGATCGCCTGGCTGAAGGACAATCCGAACAAGGCGTCGGCCGGGACGGCCGGCGCCGGCTCCGGCGCGCATGTCGCCGGCGTGTTCTTCAAGACCAGGACCGGTACTGAATTTCAGTTCGTGCCCTATCGTGGTGCGGGGCCGGCCATGACTGACCTCGTGGCCGGGCAGATCGACCTGATGTTCGATCAGGCGTCGAATTCGCTGCCGCAGATCAAGAACGGCACGATCAAGGCGTTTGCCGTGACCTCGCCGACGCGACTTGCCTCCGCGCCTGATGTTCCGACGGTCGACGAAGCAGGCCTGCCTGGCCTCTACATTTCCTACTGGCACGGATTATGGGCGCCGAGGAACACATCCAGGGACATCGTCCAGCGGCTCAACGCGGCCATCGTCGCCGCGCTCGCTGATCCCACGGTCCGTCAGCGCTTTGCCGAGCTCGGTCAGGAGATCCCGCCGCGCGAGCAGCAGACTCCGGCTGCACTCGCGGCGTTCCAGCGAGCCGAGATCGACAAGTGGTGGCGCATCGTGAAGATCGCCGACATCAAGGCCGAATAGGCGCAGCATCGACCTTGCGGCCGGCGCTACGCAGCAGCCATCTGCATCATTCTTCGTCACTCCCGGGTCGCTGCGGTGCGAGATCACAATCGGGTCTTGACCTGCAACGTCCTTGATCTCAATCAAGGGGTGGCCGACAATGTTCGTTCGCACATAAGAAACTCTCGGGGGAATTCGTGAATAGACCTGATCGGGTCGGCGCCGACTCAACGCCTTCAAACTCGCCGCGTGGCATGACGCTGCTGCGCGATCCCTTGCTCAACAAGGGCACCGCCTTCACCGAGCAGGAGCGGGCCGCACTCGGCTTGCGCGGCCTGTTGCCGGCGTGCGTGCTGACGATGCAGGACCAGGCGGAGCGTGTCCTGATCAACTTGCGCAGTCTGCCGAGCGATCTCGAGAAATATGTTGCGCTGAACGCGTTGCATGATCGCAACGAGGCGCTGTTCTTTCGTGTCGTCTGCGACAATATCGACGAAATCCAGCCGCTGATCTACACCCCGACGGTCGGGCTCGCCTGCCAGAAATACGGCCTCATCTTCCAGCGTCCGCGCGGCATGTTCATCTCCTCGCGTGACCGCGGCCAGATCGCCGAGATTTTGAAGAACTGGCCTTATCCCGCCAAGTTGATCGTGGTGACCGATGGCGAACGGATTCTCGGTCTCGGCGATCTCGGTGCCAACGGCATGGGCATCCCGGTCGGCAAGCTCTCGCTCTATTCGGCCTGTGCCGGGGTGCATCCGGAGCAGTGCCTGCCGATCGTGCTCGACGTCGGCACCAACAATGAGGAGCTGTTGCGCGATCCCTATTATCTCGGCTTGCGCGAAAGGCGCCTGACCGGCGAAGCCTATGACAGTTTCGTCGACGAGTTCATGCAGGCCGCGCGCAAGGCGTTTCCAGGCGTGCTGATCCAGTTCGAGGATTTTGCCAACCACTCCGCGTTTAAGCTTCTGCACAAGTACCGGGACGAGGCTTGCGTCTTCAACGACGACATCCAGGGCACGGCAGCGGTGGCGCTTGCCGGCCTGTTCTCGGCACTGCGCGTCAGCGGCGGCAAACTCAGGGATCAACGCATACTGTTCCTGGGTGCAGGCGAAGCGGCGACCGGCATCGCGGATCTCGTGGTCTCGGCGATGATGGCGGAGGGGGCCTCCGAAGCCGAAGCGCTCAGCCGCAACTGGCTGGTGGATTCCCGCGGCCTCGTCGTCAAGGGACGGGCCGGCCTGTCCGGTCACAAGCTGCGCTACGCCCACGACCACGGGCAGATCGCCGACTTCCCCGCCGCGATCGAAACGCTGAAACCGACCGCGATCATCGGCGTGGCGGCGGTTGGCGGCGCGTTCACGCCGGACGTGCTCAAGGCGATGGCGAAGCTCAACGCGCATCCGATCGTGTTCGCGCTCTCCAATCCGACCTCGAAGGCGGAGTGCTCGGCCGAGGATGCCTATCGCTACACCGAAGGCCGCGCGCTGTTCGCCTGCGGCAGTCCCTATGACCCGGTGACGTTTAACGGCAGGACCTTCGTCCCGCGCCAGGGCAACAACTCCTACATCTTCCCGGGCGTCGGCCTCGGCGTGATCGCAACCGCTTCGCGCCTCGTGACCGACGAGATGTTCATGGCCGCCGCCCATTCGCTCGCCGACTGTGTCGGCAAGGACGATCTGGACCAGGGCAGCCTCTATCCGGCGCTGCCGCGCATCCGCGAGGTCTCCGCCCGGATCGCGGCCGCCGTAGCGCAGGTGGCCTATCAGCGTGGCCTTGCCGAAGGGTCGGCGCCCAATGACGTGGTGGGCCTCGTCCGGTCGCAGATGTACGAGCCGCATTACTGAGGGCTTCGCCCGCCCCGGGCGGGCGGATCGGTCAGCACCACGGCACCATCTGAGGTGGAAACGCCGTTGCGCGGCGCGGCCGTATATGCGACGATCTGTAGCGTTACAAGAAACTTCCAGCGACAAGGTCACACACCATGGACGATCGTTTGCCCGAACTGGGCGACCTCGAGCGCGAGGTCATGCAATTGGTTTGGGCTCATGGGCCGGTGACAGCCGAGGTCGTGCGTGAACGGCTGCCGCGTCGTCTCAAGGAATCGACCGTCCGCACCGTCCTGCGCCGGCTGGAAGAAAAAGGTTACGCGCGGCACACTGTGGACGGACGCACCTACGTCTACCAGGCGGTCGAGCCCCGCGCGCGCGTCGCCGCCAAGGCGGTCCAGCGCATCGTCGACTGGTTCTGCAATGGCTCGATCGAGGAGGTGCTGGTCGGCATGGTCGATAATGCGATGCTCGATCAGCAACAGTTGCGCACGCTGGCTGACCAGGTGGCCAAGGCGAAAAAGGTGAGGGGAGTGAAGAAAGAATGATCGCAACTCTGGCAGAGGCGGCGCTGCGCTCCTTTGTACTGGGAGGCGTCGTCTGGTTTGGTCTTTATCTCTTTCGCGTGCGCAATCCGCACGTGCAGATGACGGCGTGGGTCGTCGTGCTGCTGGCCTCGCTCGCGATGCCGTTCGTGATGCATTGGCCGACGCTCACCATCACCCGCCTGCCTTTGCCGGTGGCAGCGCCGGACGATGTCTGGCCGGTTGAAGCGCCGATGGCCGAGTCCTTGCCAGCCTTGCTGTCCGCCGAGCACGGCGCAGCCCTGGCGCCGCCGGCGAAAAGCGCGGCGCCGATCAACTGGTGGGCCATCGCGACGATGACCTATGCGGGCGTCGCCGGCTTCCTGCTGCTGCGGCTCCTCGTCGGCCTCTTCTTGACCTTTCGTCTGGCGCGGGCTGCAAAGCCGATGGGCGGCCCCCGGGTAGTCAAAGCCGAGGTGCGCATCAGCCGCGATGTCGGCGGTCCCGTCACCTTCGGATCGACCATTCTCGTGCCGCCGCAGTTTCTTGACTGGGATGCGCGGAAGCGGCTCGCCGTGCTCGCCCACGAGGGCGCGCATGTCGCCAATCGCGACTTCTACGTCCTGCTGCTCGCGTCACTCAACCGCGCCGTGTTCTGGTTCAGCCCATTCTCGTGGTGGCAGCTTGCGCATCTGGCGGAGCTGGCCGAGATCATCAGCGACGTCCAGGCGATCGAGGCGATCGACGACAGGCTGTCCTACGCGGAGATCCTGCTCGACGTCGCAACCTCGGTGAAGCCGCGTCCGATGGAGCTCGCGATGGCGCGGGCATCGACGGTGCGCGCCCGCGTCGAGCGCATCATTGCGGCCGCGGCGATGCCTGCAGCAGTCGGCTGGCGCAAGCGTGTCTGGATCGCGGCCATGATCGTGCCCGCCGTCATCGTGTCGACCGGCATGATCGCCTATCGCACGCCGGAGGCGAGCCCGGCCGTGGAGGATGCCGGTGAGACCAGCAACGCCCAGCACTACCGCGCGTTCGTCAATTTCTACGCGCTTGGCCCGTCGTCGGTGTTCGCCATCTTCCGCGACGGCGATGAGTTGTTCGGGCAGTGGACCGGGCAGCGCAAGCAGCGCTTGACGGTGCAGGATGGCATGGCATCCTACGTTGCCTCGTTCGGCAGCATCACGTTCCCGGTCGACGCGGAGCGCCGGTCTTCCGAGCTGATGATGCGGGTGAACGGTCGCGAGGTCCGCACCTCGCGCGTCGCCGAGATGCCTGCTTCGACCGCCGATGCAGCCTCGCTCGACCAGTATGTCGGCTGGTACAAGGTCGCCTTCAACCGGGTGTTGACCGTCAAGCGCGATGGCGATCGCCTGCTGGTGCACGAAACCGGCCGGCCCGCCTTTGCCCTGATGGCCGAAGGTGCCGACGCCTTCTCGATCCGGGGCGACGATCTCGTGATCTTCCTGCGCGACGATCAGGCCCGGGTTGCGCGGGTCCTCCTGCACAGCGCGGCCTCAGGCCCGCGCCTGGCCGGACGTATCGATGAGGCCATGGCAGGCAGCATTGAGGCCGACTTCCTGCGGCGGATCGCGGAAGTTCCAGAGCGGTTCAGGGACCAGGTCCCGGCGCCGGGAAGCAAGGAGATGATCCTTCGCGGAATCGACGACATACGCCGCGGCACGCCGAACTACGACTCCATGAGCGCGCCGCTGGCGGCCAAGATCCATCGGCAGGTCGGCGAATTGCACGCGACGTTCCTGGCGCTCGGCGCGGTGCAATCGATATTCTTCCGCGGCGTCGGCCCCGGCGGCTATGACATCTATGGTGCGAAGTTCGAGAATGGCACGGCCGAGTTTCGCCTGCTGATCGACCCGGACGGTAAGGCCGGTGACGTGACCTTCCGTCCGGACGGCAACGACGAGCTCGGCGGCATCGTCGCCTGTTCGGAACAAGTCGCCGTTCGCGGCCAGGCCGGCACCTCTCCGATCAGGATCATGTTCTACAACGACACCGGTGACGACATTCAGGTCTTCAACCTCGATGCGGACGGCAATCGGCGCGTGCAGGCAACCATCGGCAATAGCATGACGTCATCCTTCCTCACCACGGTCAACAATCCCTGGGTGATCGCCGAGCGCTCGGGACAATGTCGCGAGATACTGCTGCCGGGACGGCAGACGCGTTTCTACAACGTCGACGCGCCGCATCCCGGCGCGCGGCTCGGGCGCGTCGCGCGGCGGAACATGCCGATCGCCAACGGCGAGGAGATGCTGCGGCAGTACATCGAGAGCGTCAGCAAGGGCCGTCCGGACTACGACCACATGACCACGGAGGTCGCCGAGCAGACGCGTCAGCAGCTTCCGTTCGATCAGGCGATCCTGACGCGGCTCGGTGCGCTGCGCGCGATGTCGTTCCGCGGCGTCACCGCACTCGACAGCGACATCTACATCGCGCAGTTCGCCAACGGCTCGGCGGAATGGCGAATCGGGGTCAAGAACGGCACCATCACGAAGATTGCGCTGGGGCCGAATTTCTAGCAACCCAAGCGAGCTGAGCTACCGCAAAAGGCGTGAATGAGAGCATCAAATGAGACGGCGCCAGTTTGTTTCACTTCTCGGTGGAGCTGCGCTGGTGCCGCTCACCACGTTGCCGGTATATCCGGACCCGCCCGACGACTCCGGTATTCCGGCGGCGCGAGACGACGGCTGGCCCATCGTTGCCGTCAACGAGGATAAGCTTATCGACCGCGCCGCATGCGCAGGATTGTCGATCGGCTCGCGGCTCCGGGCACTGCCAATGTGCACGGCATTCTGGTCGCACGCGGTGACAAGTTGGTGCGGTACTTCAAGGGCGCCGACGAAATCAACGGTCGCCAGGTGGGAAACGTCACCTTCGATGCCGATACACTGCACAACGTGAAATCGGTTTCAAAGAGTGTCGCGTCGCTCGCCGTCGGGATCGCGATCGATCGCGGGATCATCGGCGGCATCAATGAGCCCATCTTCAGTTTCTTTCCCGAGTTGGCCGGCGAGGTTAATGAGCGCGCGTCGCGGACCGCTCAATCGGAGCTTGCAGTCGTTTGATGTAAATGCTACGATCTGTAGCACTACAGAGCGTCATGGTCAGCGATGCTGGCCTAGCGTGATGGTTCGGTTGGCTGACATATCGGGCACCCGCCATGAGCAATTCTGCAAAGGCTGAGGCCGTGCTGGCGCTCCATCGCTTCGGCATGGGGCCGCGACCGGGGTCGATTGCCGCGATCGAGGCCGACCCACGCGCAGCGCTGATCGCCGAGCTCGACCGGCCGCTGTTGCTTGCAGCCGCAGCCAGCCTTCCCTCTAGCGCCAAGGCCTATCGCACGGTCGCGGACGCCAATGCCAAGCGTGCGGCGCGGGCCAAGCAGGAAGCCAAGAAGCAGCAGATGGCCGCGGCTCCCGTCATGGCCGAGGACCAGGACGCGAGTCAGGGACAGAAGCAAGGACAGACTCAGGGTCAGGGCGCGGAAGCTGCCGGGATGGCGGCCAAGAAGGCCGCCGACGCCGTTCCCGATCCGGGACGGCCGATCTATCTTGAGGAAGCCAAGGTACGCACGGAGGCGGCCCTGGCCGCGGAAATCGGCTTTGCCGAGCGTTTGGTGTGGTTCTGGTCCAACCACTTCTGCATCTCCGCAAACAAGATCCAGAGCATGTCGGGTGCCTATGAGCGCGAGGCCATTCGTCCGCACGTGCTCGGCCGCTTCAACGATCTCCTGCAGGCCGCCGAGGGCCATCCGGCCATGCTGTTCTATCTCGACAATCTCGGCTCGATGGGCGCGAACTCGATCGCGGGCATCAACCGCAGCCGCGGCCTGAACGAGAATTTTGCGCGCGAGATCATGGAGCTGCATACGCTCGGTGTGCGCAGCGGATATACGCAGGACGATGTCATCAGCTTCGCCAACGTTCTGACGGGCTGGACCCTGATTCCGCCCGGCAACGATCCCGAGCGAGGCGGAGAGTTTACCTTCAACCCGCGGCTCCATGAGCCCGGCGGGCAAACGGTGCTCGGCAAGCTCTACGACCAGGATGGCGTCGAGCAGGGACGCGCCGTGCTCCGCGACCTTGCGGCTCATCCTGCGACGGCGATGCACGTCGCGACCAAGCTCGCGTGCCACTTCGTTGCCGAGACGCCGCCACCATCGCTGGTCGAGCAGATGGCGAAGACGTTTCGCGAGACCGACGGCGACCTCAAGGAGATCGCGAAGACGATGGTGTCTTCGTCCGAGGCGTGGAGCGAGCCGCCGTCCAAGCTCAAGCGTCCCGGCGAATGGGTGGTCGGCATGGTGCGCGCGACCGGCATCACGCAGGCCGATCCGACGCGTTTCACGGGCGGACAGGAACTGCTCGGGGAGGCGCTGTGGCGGCCGCCGGCGCCGAAGGGCTATCCGGACGACGAGGCGAGCTGGATCGATGGCGTGGGCCGGCGCCTCGACGTCGCCAACAATTTCGCCGAGCGGATGGCTGGCCAGGCCGACCCGCAGGAGATCATCGAGACCGTTTACGCATCGCAGGTGTCGCCAGAGGTCAAACAGGCGGTCAATCGCGCCGAAAGCCGGCAGCAGGCGCTCGCGCTGCTGTTCATGTCGGCAGACTTCCAGAGGAGGTGAGCATGAGCTTCGCCAATCACCTGCCGACACGGCGTGAGCTGCTGATCGGCTCGGGCGCGCTGTTCGCGTGGAGCCAGATGCCGAAGCTGGCGCGCGCGGAAGGGCGCGATCCGCGCCTGCTTGTCATCATCCTGAGGGGCGCACTCGACGGCCTTGGCGCAGTCGCGCCGGTCGGCGATCCCGACTGGATCTCCCTGCGCGGCGATCGCGCCCTGGTGCTCGACGGCAAGACGCCGGCGCTGCCGCTGGATTCCTTCTTCGCGCTCAATCCGGCGATGCCCAATCTGCATCGGCTGTACAAGAGCCAGCAGGCGCTGATCGTGCACGCCACGGCGACGCCCTATCGCGAGCGTTCGCATTTCGACGGCCAGGACGTGCTCGAGAGCGGAATCGCAAAGCCCGGCGCGATCGGCTCCGGCTGGCTCAATCGCGCGCTGGTCGCGCTGGAATCGGGCGGTCGCGTCGATCCGCGCGGCAGCCGGGCGCTCGGCGTCGGTGCGGTGACGCCGCTGGTGGTGCGCGGCTCGGCACCCGTCATGTCGTGGGTGCCGCAAAAGCTTCTGTCGGCGAGCGAGGACACGCAGAACCGCCTGCTCGATCTCTATCAGCACACCGATCCGAAGCTTGCCGCCGTGCTTCAGGCGCGCATGAAGCTCGCTTCGCTCGGCGGCACCGCGGGGATGGGCGATCCGATGTCGGAGGATCCGACACTGATGCCGCCTGGGATTGCACGCGTGCGCGCGTATTTTGCGGAAGCTGCCGGCACCGCCGCGCGCTATCTCGCAAAGCACGACGGCCCGCGCGTTGGCGCCATGGGTTTTGTCGGATGGGATACGCATATCGCAGAGGGCGCTGCTTCGGGGCAGCTCTTCAACCTGCTCGGTGCGCTCGACGGTGCGCTCGCTTCGATCGAGACCAACATGGGCGAGGCCTGGCACGATACCGTCGTCGCCGTCGTCACCGAGTTCGGGCGCACCGCGCGGATCAACGGCACGGAGGGAACGGACCATGGCACCGGCACGGTCGCATTCCTCACCGGCGGAGCGCTCAAAGGCGGCCGCGTGATCGCGGACTGGCCGGGATTGAAGCCGGCACAATTGTTCGAGGATCGCGACCTGAAGCCGACGACGGATCTGCGCGCCGTGCTGAAGGGGCTGCTGCAGGATCATCTGCGTGTCGAGAGCACCGTGCTTGCCAGCATCGTGTTCCCCGACAGCGCCGATGTCACGCCGATGAGTGGACTTGTTGGTAGCGGATGAGGCGAGACGCGCGAGGTGCGCGGAATTGCGATTGGAGTCGCCATGTGCTTCCTGACCGAGCGGGAGATCGCGTTTCTGGCCAGCCTGCAACGGCGATGGCGGAACCTTTATTGGCGCGAGCTCGCGCGACTTCTCACGGAGAGCGCGGCGCGTGAAGCGCACGCCGTATTCTGGCGAGAATCTCACGGTTGATGCGCCGATCGGACGGGCTGTGTCTTGATTCGAGACGTGCGACGAACTGTGGTGTAATCGCAACAGCCTGGGTGAAACTGCACCCAGCCGCAGCCCGGCTTTTTTTCCGACAAGGTTCTGCCTCCATTGACCGACGGAGTAGAGGCCGATCGGAGGGGCGTAATCATGTCTCGCTTCGAATGTGCCAGAACCGTTCACCAGAACGGCGCAAGCCAAGGTTCCCCGCGCGGGCAGGCTGCTCGACTTGTCCTCGCCGTTATCGGTGCCGCATCCCTCGCGGCCTGTGCGCAATCCCCGGTGGCGCGGCAGAAAGCCGAATTCGCAACTGCAAGCCGGCAGGCCATGACCGAGCACCGTCACGAGACCCGCAGGCTCGCGGGCGTCTACGCCCGGCCGCGGCATCACGCGCCAACCCGCGCGGTCGCGGCGCGCACGGCCTCGCAGGGCGTCGCAAGCTTCTACTCGGATGACCAGGAGACCGCGAGCGGCGAGAAGTTCGACAAGCACGAACTCACCGCCGCCCATCCTTCGCTGCCGTTCGGCACGCGCCTGCGCGTGACCAATGTCTCCACCGGACGCTCGGTGACGGTCCGCGTCAATGACCGCGGACCCTATGTCCGCGGCCGCGTCGTCGACGTCTCCTATTCGGCCGCCGAGGCGCTCGGGATGGTCAACAAGGGCGTCGCCAATGTGAAGCTCGACGTGGTGCAGTAACCGCCGTGTCGCAGGGTCCGGCTCTGCGACGTCGCAGCCGCATACCGCGCTTAACCGGCTGTTAGTTTCGCTGAAGCAACATGGCGGACTAGACAAATTTCGACGGCCGGGGAGGGCGCGTGAACACGATCCAGCATCTTGAGGACCAGGTTGCGCGCGCCGAGCGGCTGGCGAAACGGATCACGGATACGCTCACGGTCGAGAAATTGTTGTCCTTCGCCGGCGACCGTCGCCGCGAGATCGAAGCGATGGCCGGCAGGCGCCGATAGGCCTGATCATTCCGGACGCCATGCTTTCTCGGCATGCAGCCACGCCAGACGGCTTGGAACTTCTCTTTGCGCCCCGCGTCATGTCCGTGATGAGGAGGAGAGAAGCCATGGGATTTGGAAGAGGTGCTTTGCTTTGGCTGCTCGGCGTTCCCTTGCCGATCATCCTGCTGTTAGCGTTGTTCTGGCACCACTGAGCGTGCCGATGAAAAGGCGCCGCGATGCGGCGCTTTTTTTGTCTGTGTGCTGAACGATTGGTGGCCGACCTAAAGGCGATGAGATTGGGATCAATCGTCCTCGCGCTTTGGGTTGTTGCTTGAGCATGATCTCGGCGCAAACGCGTTGCGCGTTGTCGCGAGGGAAAGCCGCTTCACACTTTTCCGGATCATGCTCTAGCGTGCCGCAATCCGCGCCCGGAGTGCGGCATCCATACCATGCGGCGTAGAGGCGCTCGCGCAGATGTTGCTCTCGACGAAATCCCGGAGATGGTCGGGCAGGTCGGTGCCGTCGATGTCGCAGCGGGACTGGATTTCGATGGCGACGTCGGCAGAGATGTCCTTGACCCAGTGCTCGAGCGTGTTGAACGAAATCACCCGCACGGGGTCGCTGAAGCAGCCGGCGATGAACTCGCCGATCGTCTGGTCGAGATCCGTGCGCTCGATGCGGATTTCCCTGGTGCCGCTGATCCGGTCGATCACGACGAACAGCGTTTGATCTGCGCCATAGGGCACATCGAGGGATAATGGGACGGCTTCGAGCATCGTGGGCACTCACGCCTTGGTTCGCATCATCAACGGGAAAGAGCCGAGGAATGTTCCTCGGGATGTCATTCGTCGTCGCGCGGCGTCAGAGAAATTCCCGCAACCGGGACAGCTCGGCGATGTGCTCGGGCGACAGAATCCTCGTCACCAGCGGCGGTTGTGGCGACGTATGGATTTCATAGAGGTGCCTGGTTGCCAGCGGCTTGTCCATGAAGGCCGTGATGCATCGGTCCAGCGTGTCTTCGAGCACGAGGTAGGTCTCCCGGTCCTCGCGCCGCTGGTTTCCGAGCGAGGGCCATTTGCGCAAGCGCGCGGTTGCGCCGAAGTTCATCTTGGACTCGGAAGACATCTGCCCCTGCTACGCGCTCACGCAAAAAGAACCCCAGCACACATGGTCGCGTGCCGGGGCCCACACCTATCGCTGCATCTCAATGCCACAAGCTCGCAACGCACGCGCCTGGGATTCGTTCCCCGTCGACGAAACCATTTTTGACCGCATCTGCGGACCAGTCCAGCCCACAGATCACGCGACCACAGCCGCGACGCCGGCAGTCAGCTCGCGGCAGCCGCGATCTTGTGCGCGGGCGAGGCGTGACCGAAGCTCGCGTCATCGCCACGCCGTGTTTCCGGCGGAAGGCCGGCAAAGCGGCGCAAGGCGTCCGCCATCTGCACCCGTCCACGGACGCCCGTGACCACCACGTCGACCATCGTGAAGGACGAATGGAAATGGCCGCGCGCCTGCAACTGCTCGACCGGAACGCCTGCGGCTGCGAGCGCGTCCGCATAGGCGATGCCTTCGTCGCGCAAAGGATCGAACTCGCAGGTCACCACGAACGCCGGCGGCAGGCCGGCGACCTTGCCACGCAGCGGCGAGACGCGCGGATCGGTGCGCTCGGCGGGCGAGCAGTAGATGTCCCAGAACCAGTACATCAGCGAGCGTGTGAGGAAGTAGCCGACCGCATTCTCCTCATAGGACGGACGGTCGAATGTGCAGTCGGTGACCGGGCACACCAGGAGCTGGCCGGAGATCTGCGGGCCTCCACGATCGCGCGCGAGCTGGCAGGTGACGGCGGCGACATTGCCGCCGGCGCTCCAGCCCGCGACGATCACCGGGCCCGGCGTGCCTCCGAGTTCGGCCGCATGCGCCGCGACCCAGCGCGTCGCCGCATAGCCGTCCTCGGCTGCCGCCGGGAAGCGGTGCTCCGGTGCGTGCCGGTAGCCGACGCTGACAAACATCATGCCAGTGCGTTGGCACATGTCGCGGCAGAACGGATCGTCGGACTGCTCGTCGCCGAGCACCCAGCCGCCGCCGTGGAAATAGACCACGATCGGGTGCGGCCCGGGAGTCGCTGGCCGATAGAGGCGATAGCGCAGCGCGCCGTCAGCGCCATCGAGCGTGCCGTCGACGACCTCGCCGACCGGCCGCCCTGCGGGGCGGGCCTGGTTGAACTCGTTGACGAAGGCGCGCGCACCCAGCGCGCCCATCGATTCGATCGGCGGCAGGTTCAGCTGCGCCAGCATGCCGAGCACGATGCGCACGTCCGGCTGCAGGCGCACGATCTCGCCGTCATTGCATTGCGCGGCGACATTCGGACCGGTGAGACTGAAGCCGAGCATGCCGCGAGCGACGATCTCGTCGCAGATGCTGCGATAGGGGCCGACACCGCCGGTATAGGGCATCAGGCCCTGCACCTTGCCGGGGACATTGGCGCCCGTGTACCAGGTATTGGCGAGCCGATGCAGCGTCAGCATCGAGCAGTCGGCCATGTGCCGACCCCATCCGGCCTGCGCTCTCTCGGTTGCCTCGATGGTGGTGAAGCCGGCGTCGCGAAGTGCGGCCAGGCGCTCGACCACCCAATCGACATGCTGCTCGATCGACACCGCCATGTTCGACAGCACCGACGGACTGCCCGGTCCCGTGATCATGAAGAAGTTGGGGAAGCCCGCGACCGTCAGGCCGAGATAGCTCTGCGGCCCGTCCGCCCAGACGTCGGACAGCGATTTGCCGCCGCGGCCGGTGATCGGATGCACGGCCCGGATCGCGCCGGTCATGGCATCGAAGCCGGTCGCGAACACGATGACATCCACGTCGAAGCTGCGCTTGTCGGTCGTGATGCCGGCAGCGTTGATCGCCTTGATCGGCTCCTGCCGCAGATTCACCAGCGTCACGTTGGGCCGGTTATAGGTCGCATAATAATTGGTATCGAGACAGGGGCGCTTGGCGCCGAACGGATGGTCGTGCGGCATCAGGGCCGCGGCGGTTTCCGGATCCTTCACGATGTCGCGGATCTTCTCGCGGATGAAGTCGCCGATCAGCGTGTTGCCCTCGACGTCGACACCCTGGTCGGCCCAGAGTTGCGTGAGGATGTAAACGAGATCGCCCTTGCCCCACGCCTCTTCGAACCGCGCGCGGCGCTCGGGATCGCTGAGCTGCCAGCTCACCGACGTCTGTTGCGGATAAGGCACGCCCGTCATCGACCAGCGCGCCTGCTCGCGATAGGCGGCACGGTCGCCTTGCAGCAAGCCGAGGCGGTCTGCCGGTGCTGGGCCGTTGTGGGCGGGCAGCGCAAAGCCCGGCGTGCGCTGGAAGATTGTGAGCTGTGCCGCCTGCTCGGCGACCAGCGGAATCAGCTGGATGCCCGAGGAGCCCGTGCCGACCACGGCGACGCGCTTGCCGGAGAGATTGACACCGTCATGCGGCCAGCGCCCGGTGAAATAGATTTCGCCCTTGAAATCCTTGACGCCGTCGATTTCAGGCGGCTTTGGCGCGGAGAGACAGCCCGTCGCCATGACGTAGTGGCGGCAGGATACAGCCGGGCCGCTGCTGGTCGTGAGCTGCCTGCGCCCAGCTGCCTCGTCCCATCGCGCTTCAGTGACCTTGGTCTTGAACCGGATGTCGCGCCGGAGGTCGTAACGATCGGCCACAAAGCCGAGATAGCGCAAGATTTCGGGCTGGGCTGCGTATTTCTCCGACCAGGTCCAGGCGGTCTCAAGATCCGGATCGAACGTGTAGCTGTAGTCGATGGTCTGGATGTCGCAACGTGCGCCGGGATAGCGATTCCAATACCAGGTGCCTCCGACGTCGTCGGCCTCTTCCAGCGCGACGGTCGTCAGACCCGCCTTGCGTAGCTGGTGGAGAAGATAGAGACCGGCAAAACCTGCGCCGACCACGGCAACGTCCACGTGTTGGGCTTTCCCGGTGGCCTCCGAAGCACGTGCTGCAACCATTGCCTCAGCCATGCGATTATCCTCCCGAGCATTTTGCTTTGTCGACAGGCTATCGCCGCAGTGCTGGTTTGTCATCAGCGCAAATTCAATCTTGGGTAGCGAAGGCGCGATGCACTGCGGCTTGCGGCATACGCCGCGCCGCAGCAACCGCGGTGAGCGCTTGATTTTTCGAGGCAATCACGCTGTTGTTCCGAGTATGCTGATTTCCGTGCCGAGGCTCTGACTAACAAACGCCATGAAGAAGCTGAGCGAGCGAACCAGGGCGAACATGGACGTGGTGCTGGAGGAAACCTGCCGTCAATTGCCGCATGGCGGCGACCACGACAGCCGCAGGTTCATTGCCGAGCGCTTGATCAAGGCCGCAGAAGCCGGGCATTCGACACTCGGAGAACTTGGTATCGTCGCGCGCCGCGCGCTCGCTGAGTTGACTGGCAAGGATAGCCAAGGATAACGGCCAGCCGTGGACGAGGCAGCCCGGACCCGAGCGCCAGGTCCGGCTGTGGCGGTCTTGCGAGTACGAACGTTCCGAACGTTACGACGCCAGACGGCCCGTCAGGTCTTGCTTGCGTTGCGAGCGATGACCTCGACTGCACGGGCGCGCAGGATCCCATGTTCGGCGAGTAGTTGCGCCGCAGGGCTCCGCGTCTCCGGAAATATGCCGATCAGCATATTCGCCCCGGTCACCGCGGCGCGTCCCAGCTCATGCGTATGGATTTCCGCGCGCTGTTCTGCACGTTCGAATGCGGCGGTGGGTTTGGCCTCCCTGCCATCCTGGGCGACAATATTGTTGAGCCCGCGATCGACATAGGCCTTGAGGCTCGCCCTCATGGCGTCGAGGTCTGCGTTGCAGTCCCGCATCACGGCGGAGGCGTCGGCATCGTCGAGCAGTGCGAGCAGAAGATGCTCCAGCGTGGCGTATTGATGGCGCCTTTCCGTGGCATAGCCGAGCGCGCGGAGCTTCGTTGCCTGGAGCGCCGGTGATAGTGGGCGTCCAAAGTCCATGAACGCATCGACCTGCTTCAGCCGTGCCACGGGATCGAGCGTTGCCAGCAGGTTCTGTTTGTCGCCCATCGGCAATCGCAGGCGCGTTGCGATGATGTCGGCAACGCGACCGGGATCGCGGGTCTGTTCGAGCACGGGCCAAACCCCGGGAATGCGGATGTCACGCGCCGCCGCATAGCGCTCGAAGCGCTTGACCGCGCGGAGGATCAGTTCGGGTGCGTCGGGGATCGGTCCCTCGCCGAGGGCGGCAACCTCCGCCTCGAATGCGCCGCTCGCGGTGACGAAGCGGTGGATCAAGACGCGGCGATTGACCTGCGTCAGCACCTTCAGCGTCCCGTCAGGCAGCGATTCAAGCTCGAGCAACTGGGCGAGAACGCCGATCCCATGGACATCGCCGTCTCCAGGCTCGTCGGTGCCTGAATCCTTCTGGATCGCCAGCACCACCTCGCGCTGGCGTTCGAACGCATGGTCGAGCGCCTGCATGGTCTTTGGGCGTCCGACGAACAAGGGATAGGTCGCGGTCGGGAAGGGGACCAGGTCGCGCAGTGGAACGGCGGGGTAGCTTGCGATTCCGGTTTGAGGTCCCGTTGCCTGCGGCCTTGCCGGCGGCGTCTTGCCGTCGCGTCGATCGGCCTGGAGCGCCGCCGACATGGTGTTCCAGTCGGCGACGCCGAACATCCTGGAGACCAGCTCCAGGCTCTCGCTGTGACTTATGCTGATGGCCTTGATCTGGAGGGAGTCGCGCAGGGTCTGCGCCATAGCCTTGGCATCGCGAAAATCGCGCATCGGTGTCGTCCTTTGCAGTGAGCGAACCAGGCGTGTCAGGTGGTTGCGTTGCTGACCCGGTCGCTCGGGCAAAGGGAGGCCGAAACAGGCTTCGATACGTTCACCGTCCCCAGGAGGGTGCAACCGGCAGGCCGTATCAACCGGACGAAAAAGTGACCCAAAGCGCGCTCGCTGTCAATCGCACCGACGCCTGGGTGAGGCTTGCCTCGCCGTGTCAGGCGGACGTAAAAGCATTGGACGCACTTACTGTGCATTGAGATTTCGCCGATGCGGTCCTTGCTGGCGCTCGCTACGGCTTCGATGGTCTCTTCAGTGGTCCTGGGACAGGTCGGCTTGGCCTCGGCCCAGCAGGCCGGGCAATACCCGTTTGCCTTGACGCATGAAGGCCAGATGCTCGGCGCTGTCGAAGGCGAGGTTGCCTCTTTCAAGGGACTGGCGTATGCGGCCGCGCCACTCGGGCTGCTCCGATGGCGCGCGCCAGAGGCGCTTCCCGAGAGCTCGGAGA
This sequence comes from Bradyrhizobium sp. UFLA05-112, assembly GCF_053572325.1. Taxonomy (NCBI): domain Bacteria; kingdom Pseudomonadati; phylum Pseudomonadota; class Alphaproteobacteria; order Hyphomicrobiales; family Nitrobacteraceae; genus Bradyrhizobium; species Bradyrhizobium sp. UFLA05-112. The sequence continues at coordinate 20,789 of NZ_JBANBK010000111.1, forward strand.
TGCGGACCGCCTACGATTTTGGTCCGGCGTGCCTGCAGCCTGCGATGCTGCATGCGAGCGAGGATTGTCTGACGCTGAACGTCTTCCGGCCCTTCGGCGTCGATGGACCGCTGCCGGTGATGGTTTTCTTCCATGATGGCGGCTTTGTCACGGGCACGGCGAACGATCCCTTGCTCGATGGCGCGAAGCTTGCGCAGGATGGCACCATCGTCGTGACGGTGAACTATCGTCTCGGCGTGTTCGGCTGGCTTGCGCATCCAGCGCTCGCCGTCAATGCGCCCGACGGCGCAAGCGCCAATTACGGCATGATGGACCAGATCGCGGCGCTGCGCTGGGTTCATGACAATGCCGCCGCGTTCGGCGGCGATCCCAACAATGTCACGTTGTTCGGTTCGGGCTCCGGCGCGACCTCGATTGCCCTTCTGATGCTCTGCCGGGAAGCGCGCGGGTTGTTTCACAAGGCGATCTTGCAGTCGCTGCCGGCGCGCCAAGGCGTGACGTCGCTGCAAGAGGCTGATGCCGTCGGGCAACGCGTGTTCGGGCTGGTCGCGCGCGACGGGAGTACGTCTGATCCGCGTGCGTCGGATACGAGAATGCTGCTCGCGGCCGAAACCCTGCTGTTCGCCAAATCCGAGCGCAGCTTCGGACCGGTGCTGGACGGGCGGCTCGTGACGGAAGACATCGCGAGCGGCTTCGGTGCCGCGCACGAAAGCCGCATCCCGCTGATCATCGGCTCAAACGAGGACGAGACGAGTTTTGCCGGCGAGCCCGACCTGAAGGAGGAGCTCCGCCTCGCCGGTGAATCCGCCGATCGATTGAAGGCGCTCTATCCCGGCATTTCCGGCGAGCCTGCGGAGCTTGCCGCCCGGCTCTATACGGATCGGGTCTTCACCGAGCCCGCGCGGTTTCTCGCGCGTCTGCACGCGGCGACCGGCGCGCCGACCTACCGCTATCGCTTCTCCTATTCGGGCGAAGCCCAGCGTGCGAACGGCGATGGCGGCCACGGACGGGAATTGCAGTTCGTGTTCGGCGCCCAGGGCGTGCCAGGCGCGAGCCCGTTCACGCGCGCCGACCGCGAGCTTGCGGGTCAGTTGCGCGGCTACTGGACCAATTTCGCGAGGACCGGCGATCCCAACGGACCGGGCCTGCCGCGTTGGGACGCAAGCTCGCAAGGCGAGCGCTTGCTGCAGATCTCCAATGACGGAATAGCAAGCCGAGACGATCCGCTGTCGGCTCCCCTCGATCATCTCGAACGGCGGAGCCCAAAGGGGTGAGCGAGGAGACTACGCTGCAAGCTCGACGCGGGGCGCCGCCGTCAGCCGCTCTTCCTCGATGAAGTCCATCGCGCCGTCCTTCTCGACGGCGTAGCACTGCCGGCCTTCCCTCGACTTGTAGACGGCGCGGACGACCCCGCGGCGACCCTTCTCACTGTTGACGACATCCCCCAGCGCAAACTTTGCCATCTTGCTTCCCGAAAAAACCCAACCGGTCGAGTACTTCGACCGGCCGCCGATTTTGGAAGGCAAATCGTTAACGACTTGCTAACCATGCGCGTTTCCCTATGCTCGCCGCCGAAAAGCGCGTAGGGCTACGCCTCGCGCTTGTTGCAAGAAAGATGAGCCGACATCGATGACGCGATTTCCGACCTTCTTCCTGTCGCATGGCGGTGGACCCTGGCCATTCATGGACGACAGGCGGGTGCAATATGCAAAGACCGCGCAAGAGTTTGGCCGGCTACCCCAGCGGCTGCCGTCGCGGCCAAAGGCGGTGCTCGTCATCACCGGTCATTGGGAGGCGGACCAATTCACGGTCTCGACCTCGGCAAACCCTCCGATGGTCTACGACTACTACGGTTTCCCCGAGCATACCTATCTCCTCAAATATCCCGCACCGGGCGAGCCGGCCCTGGCCGCGCGGGTGAAGGAGCTTTTGGATCGTGCCGGCGTCGATTGCCGCGAGGACGCCAATCAGGGCTTTGATCACGGCACCTTCGTGCCGCTCGGGCTGATGTATCCGAACGCCGATATGCCGATCGTGCTGCTATCGCTGAAGTCGACCTACGATCCGGCCGAGCATATCAAGGTGGGGCAGGCGCTGACTGCGCTGCGCGATGAGGGTGTCCTGATCATCGGCAGCGGTCTGACCTATCACAACATGCGCGGCTTCGGACGCGCGGAATCGAAGCCGGTGTCGTACGAGTTCGAGGCCTATCTGAACGAGGCGATCGGCCAGCCGGACGCTGCGCGGCGCAACGCCATGCTGACCGCCTGGCAGGACGCGCCGGGCGCGCGCCTTGCCCATCCGCGCGAGGACCACCTGCTGCCGCTGATGGTCGCGGCCGGTGCCGCGGATGGCGATACGGGACACCGTCTGTTCATTGACGAGGTCGCAAGCGTCGCGATGGCATCGTACGAGTTCGGCGGCTAGGCGAGGTGCCTAAAGCATGATCCGGAAAAGTGTGAAGCGGTTTTCCGAAAAGATCATGCTCAAACAACAGCCTAAAGCGCGATGACGATTTTCC
>NZ_JBANBK010000112.1:0-22968 GCF_053572325.1 Bradyrhizobium sp. UFLA05-112
CCTCGACAACCCGTTCGGCACGAGGCTGTCACCCATGTCTTAGGTACGGTCCGTTACCCATGTCTTCGGGCCGGACATGATTTGATTGGTGGGCCCGGCAGAAGTGCCATTTTCGAAGAATATCAGCGGCACAACAGTGTCTAAAGTTCATAATGGCGCGCTGTGGGGCCAAAGGTTTTCAACGGAGTGTCTAAATCTCAGCCCTCGTTCGAAGTCGAGCGAAGGTTTCCGGTTAGCCGCGATCTCGCCCTGGTGCATGGGTAGATACACCAACACAAAAGATCGGAGACCCGGCAATGTCCCAAAGGGTTAAAGCGATAATGGGGGACCTCAGTGCCCGACCGCTGGATGGCAGAGATCAGCTATTCGGATGGCAAACAAGAAACAATAGCGTTCGAGGAGCTGGAGGACCTAGATGAGATAGTAGAGAGGGGACCGGACTGGAACACGATCGAGAAAATCGTGATCACGCTTAACCGTCCGCTTCCACCTTGCGAGCTTTTTACAAAGCTCTTCAAAGTTGAGTAGCGCGTCGATGATGGATGTCCAGACCGTCACGCGCATCCGCCGAACGGCTTTGGCGGTGGACAGCTGCCGTTGAAGGGGGCACCCGGGGCACTCAGCCGGGATTGAAAGCGACCAAGGTACCGATACCGGTTACTGTGGCATGTCTTCCACATCATTTTCCGCGAGGCACTTGGGTACGAGGGCGTGCACTCACTAAGCGGCTTGGCCGACTGATGTCAGCTCACCCCCAAACAGCGGCGTGATAGCGGACATCACCCGAGGTCGCAGAAGGGCACACGAGCCGACCTTGGTCGCGGACCAACAAAGAAGCCCAACGCATAGGCGCAAGAGTTCCTTTGGAACGCTGCATCACGGCAATCATTGAGCCGGCGGGGCGAAACTCCTTGGAGGAAGAAGGCGATGCGTCCGATTTTGGCCTTGAGCGTTTTGATAAGCCTGTGCGGGTTCTCGAACGCGGCAACTGCGCATCACGGGCACAGCCGGCACGCGGTGCTTCGTCCCCATCATCACATGTACCAATCAGGTCGAGCCTCGGGTTTTGCCTATGCGCCGCGTCGGCCCTACCGGTCCGCCGACCCCTGTGACAAGCCAGAAGCGTATTTCGGCGCTTGTCAGGGTTATGCGCCCGGCGAAAAGGAGCAATTTCTCGATAGTGTGCTCAGCCCTTATTAGTTGGAAAGGGCACGACCGGGAGCCCTGGTAGGGCCGCTGTCTCCAAGGGCGGTCCTTTCCGCGAGACAAATCTAAAGCGCACTCCGGCGAGAGGCGGGGTCGAAATGAGCCCAGCAGGTCGCCCTCGGAAGCCGTAGTGATTGATGGGGAAAGGGTGAGTCAATTTGACTCACAAGCCCCTTGCGGAATCGCAAGATCAACGAGTCTGATACTCTGCCTATTCCAGCAAGGAGATCTCGTGTGACCGATCTCACTTACAATCTGAATGGCGGCTTCAAGCCGACAACGAAGAGGTTCGCCGACCTCAGTGGACCGGACATTTACCCGACGCCGGCTTGGGCAACGTTCGCATTGATCGACAATGAAAAGTTCGACGGCGAAATTTGGGAGTGCGGGTGCGGTGATGGCAGCATGTCCCGCGTGCTGGAGCAGACTGGCCAACGTGTTCGCAGTTCGGACTTGTATGATCGCGGATATGGAGAAGCCGGTGTTGATTTTCTTCGTGCAGAGCAGACGACCGACAACATCGTCACCAATCCGCCCTATAATTGCGCCGAGGGTTTTGTCGCGAGCGGCATCACGCTGGCGAAGCGAAAGTTCGCCCTTCTCCTGCGTTTGGCTTTCTTAGAGGGCGCGAACAGAGCCAATACGATCTTTTCCAAGACGCCACCCGCTCGCGTCTGGGTTTTCAGTGAGCGTATTACCTTTTACCCGAGCGGCGTGGAGCCGAAAGGCAGCGGCACAACTGCCTATGCCTGGTTTGTCTAGGATAAGGAGGCGGAGGGGCCGACTGAACTGAGGTGGTTCAAACCCGGCTACAAAGCAAAGTATGCTCAGCCGCACCACGTCTGGCCGAATAAGTTCAAGCGCGAGGGCAGAACTCCAAGGTAAGCCAAACTTCAGGAGAGCGCGCTGGGTGACACCAGGCCGCAGCGATGGATGTTCAGACCATCCGGCGTATTGGTGGCCCTGGGGAGGCCGAGCCGGGATTGAAAGGGACCAAGTACCGTTACCGGTTACGAGGGGAGAACTCGCCGAAAGTATCTTTTTGACATGATCTTAAGAGCGGAACCTCGCGATTGAGCAGACGTTGAAACGTCGCGAACATGCATTCTGGCTTTCGCAAACTTCGGAGCGAAGATCATGTCGTCGCGAGCACTCACCAAAGCTCTCGTTTCCTGTCTTGCGGTCTTCTTCGTCTCGTCCGCCCACGCCCTGACCCAGGAGGAGCTCGTGGCGAAGCTTCAATCGGCGGGCTACTCCCAAATCCGGGATATCAAATCCACCGCCGAAGGCATCGCTGTGAAGGCGACGAAGAACGGCAAGGACGTGTCGCTCGTCGTCGACAGCAGTGGCCAATTCAAAGAACGGCAGTAACGACCCGTCTTTCATGGTGGCCTTCTGCTATGCAGAAAAGCTGTCCGCCGCAGTCAACTTGATTGCGGCAGACGGCTTGGTTGCTATTGCCCACCGTAACTCTCGGGCGCTACAGGTCGATCCGAATTTCGTGACCAAGCAGTCCGGCGGCCGGCAGGGCATTCCGCATAGCCAGCGCTGTTGGCCAAACTTTCAGTGTACGAACTGTCCGGCCGGTTTGCCCCGTTTCACCATTTCCTGCGCGTATGCGTAGAGCGCGTCATAGACGATCCACTCGGCGGCATTGAGTTCGTGGTCGTCCTTGTAGCCGAGATGCCGAAAGCCCTCCGCCAGCGCCTGAAGGCCCGGTCCTTCGGCCTGGTGATAGAGCGTATTGTCAGTATCCGCGCCGTTCACGATGCGGCCCAGCAGCACCAGCGCCGGGTCGCCGGTCAGCTCGTACTTTTTGAGGATCGCCTCGAACGAGCATTCCTTGCCGTGATGGCCTAGCTCAACGTCCTTGACGTCGTACGGAATGGCGTTTTGGCGCTTGGCTTCGTCCATGACCTTTTCGACTGGGACGAACAAGAACTCGGCGTCCTTGTCGACAAATTTCCTGATCAACCATGGGCAGGCGACGCGGTCGACTTTGACGCGTTCTCGGGTAATCCATTTCATGTCGCTCTCCTGTCAGTTTGGTTGGTGTTGAAATCACGCGTCAGCCAGCACCAGCACGCCGCCGTGCGCGGGCGAAATCACGTAAAGCCGGTCGGGCGGACCCAGCACTGTCGTATGGGCGCCTGGTGCAGTCATGGTGCGCTCGATCGAGCGCGTTCGTGGATCGATCGTTTCGACAAGTCCCGGCTCGCCGATCGCAACGTGAACTAGACCGCTGGCCGGATTGAAGAACGTGACATCCGGGGAAGGCGGGATCGGCCAGACGTTCATAATCTTGCCCGACATGCTATCGATCTCGACAAGTGCGCCGTCGTCGCACGCGGCATAAAGCCGGCCGCGCGTATGATCGATATCAAGACCATGGGCACCCCCTGTGGGGAGCCTCCACTGAGCCAATGGTTTGAGATCGGGGAGGCCGGCAACCAGCACCATTGAGGGATCGCGGATGCAGAGGAAGACGCGATCGGCGGCCGCGTCAGTGACGCACCAGCGCGGCCGGCCGGGCAGCGCGAGGGTGGCCAGCCGGCCATCTGTCAGGTGGAAGGCTTGCAGCGTGGGCTCCTCAGTGTCGTCTCCGATGCAGGCGGCGATCCCGAGCGTCAGGCGCTTGACGACGACAGCGCCGTTCGGCCGCGGGCCGGTGTCGATCACCGCTCTGGTCTTATAGGTGCCTGCGTCAAGCAAGGCGATGGAGGCCGAGCCGCGGTTGGTCAGCAGCACGTCCCCATCGTCGATGACGGCTCCCGCTGCGCCCGGGAACCCCGGCAAGGTTGCGATATGCTTCTGTGCGTCGTGGTCGATGACTTCGACACAGTCGGCCCGCGTGTGCGCGATGAAGATGCGGCGGGTCTTCGGATCGAATGCGCCATGATCGAAGGCGCTGCGTTCGGCGTTGGGTATCTTGATAGTTCCGATCGATCTCAGCGGCATGACGGCCTCACACCACCGCGCTGAAAAGTTGATCGGGAATTGCGAGTGGTTTGACCGTCCATGCGCAATCTCCTCGAAAACATCGAGCGTTGCGCAGAGCTTGGACGTTTTCCGTCTAACGGGGAGTCTGCGGTTCCCCGCATCATTAGTTTAGTCGCGCGGGATGCGCCCGGCAAGCGCCTGGCAAGTCTTGCTCCACGACGCTCACGATCGAGGCCGGTGCGGGAATATGCCGGGCGTGGTGCTCCGGCGAACGCAGGGGCGGTGAACTGCGCGGCAAGCGCGCGCGTCTCTTGACGTGAAACCGATTGCATGGGTTGGTCCTTTCGTCGCTGCACGGGCCAGTCAATACTTTGGCCGGTGCGAAGTCGCCCATTCGCGCGCATGCTGGATAGGCTCGCGCGGTGGCAGGCTTGCGCGCAGCTTGCGGGTGGTCGGCAGGTCTTCCATCCGAGCCCGCCAGCTGCTGAACGCCGGGAGTTTCCGGTACATGGCCTGGCCTTCGTCGGTCAAACCGAACGCGAAGGTGCAGGGCAACATGTAGAAGTCGGCGAGCGAGAGGTCCTGCCCCAGCAGATAGTGCGCGCCAGTCGACAGCTCCCGCTCCATCACCGTGAGCGCGATCTCCACTTTGGGCAGCGCGTGCGCCACGACCTTTTCATCGGAAGCAATTCCGAGTTCCGGAAAGACCAAACGCTCGTGGGTCACGTGATAGATCATGTAGGGGTAGAAGTAGGAATTGACCGCACTGATCCATTGGTTCATGCGCGCCTTTGCGCGCGGGTTTTGCGGCGTCAGGCGTGCGCCGTCGAACACCTCATCGACGTAGGCGACGATGGCGTCGGTCTCATAGACGATAAAGTCGTCGTGTCTGAAGATTGGGACGCGGTTGAACGGATGGAGCGCGAGGTGCTCCGCCTTGCCCATCACGGGCTCGAGGTCGTGGAAGGTGTAAGCCACGTCCTTGTGCGTGAGAACGAGCCGGACGATGTTCACAAAAGTGCTGCGCGGAAAGCCATACAGGATAGGCTCGGACATCTGGTTATCCTCCCCGGTTAATAGATCAAAGTCGGTCAAGGCGGATCATCGCCAAAACGGTGTATTGGCCTGCTCCAGGGCTTCTTCCCGGGTGAGCCCAAGGTCAACAAGCAGATGAGGATCATCAGCGATCTTGCGTAAACCAGCGCGCTGGTGCATCCGCTCACTGCAGGCAAGCCACCTATCCAGCAACGTCAGCCATGAATTGCTTTGATGATCACCGACCGCTGCGTCGCGTCGAATAGCCGGAAGAAAGTCGGTATTGCTGAAAAGCGTTGACATGGAACGGCTCCAAACCACATGATTTCGAATTGCCGTCGTCTCCATAAGGCCGGCGGGGCTCAGTCCGCAAAGCATCGTTTTTTGGGCCTGCCCCAATTTTTCTCATGATCTCCCAGGGAAGGGTCGCAATGCGCCCGCATTTGCCGCCGCTGAATGCACTTAAGGCCTTCGAAGCCGCGGCCCGGCACGAAAGTTTTACTCGCGCGGCGGCGGAGCTCTGTGTGACGCAGGGAGCTGTTAGCCATCAGGTGAAGGCGTTGGAGACCGAGCTTGCGATCAAGCTCTTCAATCGTGAGCGCCAACGCCTAATCATCACCGAAGCCGGCCGGGACTATCTTGCGGTGGTGCGCGATGCGCTGGATCGCATTGCGGCAGGGACGGAGCGCCTGCTGCAGCGGCAAAACGCCGGAGTCCTTACCGTCAGTACCTCTCCGGATTTTGCCGCCAAATGGCTGGTGCATCGCCTCGGCCATTTTGCCGAGGCGCATTCCGGTATTGATCTGCGCGTTTCCGCAACCATGCATCACGTCGACTTTGCCCGCGAGGAGGTCGATCTTGCCGTGCGACACGGCGACGGCAACTGGCCGGGCTTGGACGCTGTGAGGCTTTGCACCGAGCGGCTTTTTGCCGTGTGCAGTCCAAAGCTGCTGTCTGGTCGTCGTCGAATCAATGGAGTCGCCGACATCCTGAAATTTCCGCTGATCCATCTCGACAGCCGGTCCGATTGGACGAACTGGCTGCGCGGCGTCGGCATCGATGACGCTAGCGTCATCCACGGCCCGGTACTGAACCGCGCGAGCATGGTGATCGATGCGGCGATCAATGGACAGGGGATCGCGCTCGCACGAACGACATTATCGGCGTGGGATCTGATCAACGGTCGGCTGGCGTTGGCATTCCCCGAATCCGTGCCGGTGTCGAAGACCTATTGGATCGTATGCCCGAAGGCGTCCTCAGCCCTGCCGAAGATTGTGACCTTCCGCGATTGGCTATTGGCTGAGGCATCATCTGACTTGCGTCAGCTGAAAAGCTTGACTCCGCAGCCAGAGCGAAAATCAATCGGCATCAATAGCTCAAACAGGCCAAAGCACCGCCGTTCTGGATCAAGATCGATCTCCGGCGCCTGAAAAGAACATGCAGGCTGCGCAGACGCCTTAATGGTAGTTGCCACTGTGCGGGGCGGTCAGCGGCCCCGCCGTCGACCTACGTCAACGCCTGTCTCCGGTCGCTAGCGAGAATGAGCGGAGTGGCGGTAACGCCGCTAGCAAGCAGCAGAAGATCCTGCGGGACGCTCAAGAGCATCGCCGCGCTTCCGCCGATTAGCGACCACCCAGCCGGGATTGCGAGCAACGAGCCAGGAACGGCCTCGCGCGTCAACAGCAGCATGCCAAAGGTGAAGATCGTGACGGGACAGGGCGTGCCCCCGAAGGCTGGCAGCTCGGAATGGGAATGCCCCGCCAGAACACCGATCAAGGGGTAGAGCAGGGCCGCGTAAATCACGAAAGAAGTGCCGATCCATCCGGCCGGACGCGGGCGAAAGCCGAAAATAATTCGATGGTGGACGACGCCTGCATAGGCAAGTGCACCCGCCTGAATGATGAAAGAGCCCCGAAGAGATACGCGGCGCTGTTGATCGTTGTAAAGAAGGCGAGATGGTAACCAAGCCCTGTCCATGCCCACATGATCGCAAGGATGGCCGTGATGATACGGTCCGATGCTTCGGTGCGTGCGAAGAGCAAGAACATCGCCACCGCACCGAGGAAATAGGCCGCTGTCTGTGCCGGCCAGATCGCGTCATTGTATGTTGCGAAGAGATCAAAGAACTGTTCGGTCGTGAATGGCAGCATTAGACCCTCGGCGGTGATAATGCTGCACGAGATCGGCGAGAGCTATTGACCGATATCAAACGGTTCAGTCCGACAACGCGTCACCTTAAGAATCGCGACGCAGCGGCTGGCGCCGGCTTTCCCGGAGTCCTGCTGGTGTCGAAGACCTATTGGATCGTTAGCCCAACGCGAGCGCGGCTCTGCCGAAAATTGCCAAATTTCGTGAATGGCTGCTCGCGGAGGCGTCGAACGACCTCCGCCAGCTCAAATCGCCCCTGGGACCTCCAAAGGCGAAGTAGAGCTAAGCGTGGTGCCTCGGTTATCCGTTGCTTGCGACGATGTGCCTGACTGGATAACCGCCGGAAAGCAACCGAGCGACGTCACTCTTCGCCGATATTAGCAATCACCAGGTTTCTTATCGGAGGGCGCGGGCTGAGCCCCGCCAGCTGTCATCTTCTCTGATTGCTCGGAGGGCGCGGGCTTGGTTCGATCGGGCGTGCCCGTCGCCATCTTCTGTGACTGCCCGGAGGGAGCGGGCTTCGTTTGCTGTGATTGCTCGGCGGCGGTCGGCTGGCCCTGCATCTGGCGTTGCGCATCCTCGGATGATGTTGCTGCACCTTCTGTTGCTTTGTTCATCGCGGTTGTAGGCGGATGCTCCTTCGAGTCTGCCGCTGTGGAACCGGTGGTCTGCCCGGTATAGCCGGGGACGTTTCCAGAGCCCGCATCTCGGCTTGCAGTGTCACAGGGACCGGCAATGGCGGAGTTGGCGCTGAAGGCGAGCACCGCGCCCAAGATTGTAAGTCTGTTGGCAGCGATCATAGCCTTTCTCCTAACGTTAGACCTCGGAGGATTGAACAAAAGTACGGGGTCCTCTGTTCCGAAGAGCCGCATCGGAATCCGCGTTGCGTGCAGGTGAGGCCAAGCTCATCGAGCAAATGTAGACACAATGGCCCAACTCGGACCTCCGGTGAGGTCCGCCATTGCGTCGCAGTGAGAACGTATTGGTCCTCATATGCCGTGCGGAGATATTCGCCAATTGTCCTCCTCCCTGAACCAAATTTGGCCGGAGCCGTTAGCCGTTCATGGAACAGACGAGGAGAGATTTATGAGAGTTCTTGCAGTAGCAACGGCAATATCGTTGTCCTTTGCGTTGGTCCCCGCATGCGCCGAAGAGTCCGGATTATCCAAGACGTACAAGCAGGAGCAATCGGCTCCGGTGCAGCCAGACCGTACGCCGCAGCAATCGGAACAATCTCGCGATCAAGAGCGGTCGCGCGGCGAGAATGTTCAGATTAATCGCGACTGGAAGGCCCAAGAAAATGCCAGCCGAACTGGTACCGATCGCGAGGGATCCGCAGGCAAGACTGACGAGGACCATCAAACAGTAGGTCGTGACTGGAAAGCCCATCCTGAGCGCGACGAGAAGCGCTAGAAGCAGTAGTCGGCAGCCCGGCGACGGACTCCATGATGCTGCTACAGAGAGCTGCGTGGAGGGGCTTGATCAAACTGAAGTGAATAGCCGACGGAGTTAGCCGGCGTTGCTTCTGCTGGTTCCTGATTGACAAGCAATTCCGCTTTGGCAAAGTCGCGGCCCTGGGGATGGCGATCTCCCCATGAGGCGACATGCCCAAGTATCGCGTCCGGATTTCCGAAGAAGGACGCAGCATGTCAACCGTCGACGACAGTGTCTCGCCAGCTCGTTCGCCGCCTTTGCTGGGCGTAAGAGACCTCACCAAGCGCTATGGCAACGACGGCCCCGCGATCGAGGGTGTGACGTTCTCCGCTGTCGCGGGCGAAATCCTCGGTGTTATCGGCCCAAACGGCGCCGGCAAGACGACGCTGCTAGAAGCGGTTGCCGGACTTCTGCCCGTGAATAAAGGCGAGGTCTTCTGGTGCGGAGAGCCGTTGCAGCCAGCCCGTCGTCGTGACGTTCTCTTCTATCTGCCTGACGGCGTCCGTCCCTACCAAGATCAATCAGCGCTGCAGGTCGTGTCGTTTGTCGGACGTGTCTTCCAACGGTCGGACGCGGATATCTGGACAACGATTGAAGCGCTCGGGTTGCAGCCGGTGCTTCGAAAGCGCGTTTTCGCTCTGTCAAAAGGCTATGCCCGACGCCTGATGCTGAGCATCGGATTGCTTGCGTCGCATGATCTGTTGCTGATGGACGAGCCCTTCGATGGATTTGATTGGCGGCAGACGCGTGAGGTCATGGGCGTATTGCGTCGCCAGACCATGCGTGGACGCACGTTGATACTCTCGATCCACCAGTTGGCGGACGCCGAACGGGCCTGCGACCGCTTCATCCTGTTATCGGCGGGGCGGGTGCGCGGGTCCGGTGGACTTGCGGAATTGCGTGCGCAGACAGGGCTGCCGAACGGCTCGCTGGAGGAGATATTTCTTGCGCTCACGTGAGGCATACGTGCGGCCGACCGCACCGCTCGTTCCGCTGCTCGCAAAGGAGCTCCGTGAGATCACGGCCGGGCGAGCACTTTGGACCATGTTGCTGTTGGTCTGTCCGCTCGTCGGATACAGCTTCGTCCAGGCAGTCTCACTCTACAGCGAGTCAAGTGCGGCGGCCTTGCAGTCGCCAGTTATGGCGAGGAGCCTGTCGCCGCTCGATGGAATTCTGGTCCCGACGTTCGGCTCATTCTATGTGGCGGTGACATTGTTGTTTCCCTTCGTGGCGATCCGGGTGCTGGGCCAGGAGAAGGAAAGCGGCGCGTTGCGCCTGCTGGTTCAGTTACCGTACGGACCTTCGACGTTGATCCTCGCAAAATTCTGCGCCGTGCTCTCAGCTTGGCTCATGGTGAGCATTCCTGCGCTTTCCGCGCTGGCCATGTGGGCCATATTGGGCGGTCATCTGGCTGCACCGGAGACGCTGAACCTTCTGTTCGGTCATTTACTCTACGGGCTGCTTGCCGGCGCCATTGGGCTGTTCGCCGCGGTTATCTCCGATAATTCGGCTACTGCCGCCATCATCGCGCTTGCAGTCACGATCGGATCATGGGTGCTGGACTTCACGCTCGCGGGCCGTTCAGGCCTGTCGGCCTGGCTTGCGCAATTGTCGCTAACCCAGACCCTGCGTCCGTTTGAGCAGGGGCTTCTCTCGGCCGGCTTGGTGCTGGGCATAGCTGCCGTCATCGGTGGTCTTGCTGCGTTGACAATCCTCTGGCTTCCGCCCGGCACTCCGGCGCGAACGAAAATCATTCGCTCTGTCTACTGCGCGCTGGTGATCGTAGCTGGACTCGGTGTCGCGGCGCAGGTCAGATGGGCAGTCGATCTCAGCGACGACCAACGCAACTCCTTTTCATCTGCAGAAGAGCGCCTCCTCGCGACGCTTCGGCTTCCATTGAAAATCACAGTCAATCTCGCTGCGGAGGATCCCCGGTACATCGATCTGCGGCGCAACGTCCTTGCGAAGCTCGATCGCGCCATGCCTGACGTCACCGTCGTTCTCGCGAGCGAACGGCCAAACGTTGCCAGTTCTTCGGACGCCTATGGCCAGATCGAATATGTCTACGGCGATCGAAGCGATGTGAGCCGGTCCACCAGCCCGCGTGAGATATTGCCGCTGCTATATGCTCTCGCGGGTGCGCAGCCGCCAGCCCCGAGCGCAGGCGACGATTACCCCGGTTATCCATTGGTCGTCAGCGCGGACGCGACGCTGCTGTGGTTTTTCGGCGGATTGCCGTTCCTCATTGTGCTCGCATGGCGACACATTCGCCGGCTCCCCCCGGAAAAAAGCTCCCTCGTTCAACAAGGAGTTAAGCCATGAGTGTCAGTAAGAAGATCGGACTAGTCATGCTCGCTGGAATCGGTTTTGCGGCGCCGCTGCCGAACTTGGCCGCAGAGCCAATCAAAGTTGACTTCTCCAATGAAACCGTCGGCGGTGAGCCGAAATCACTGGTGCCAGTTGTCGGCTTCTGGAGGATCGAGGAGGACGCCAGCAAGAAGGTGCTCACGGTCGACGGACGCCAGTGGAAGGAGGGACAATCGTCGGCAGGCATCGCCGACAAAGCGCGCGCACTCTACGGCGAACGCTACGCGGAATTCCTCGATCGCGTGCAGGCCTACGCCTACTATCCCTACGCAGTTGCGCCGAAGATTGACAATTTCACCGATGGCGAGATTTCGGTACGCTTTGAAGGCTTGTCCGGTCGCATTGACCAGGGCGCGGGCATTCTGTTCAACCTCAAGCCGAACGGAGACTACCTGACGGTCCGCGCGAACTGTCTGGAGAACAACATCGTGTTGTGGAAGTTTGAGAACGGCAAGCGCTCTTCCGTCAAATGGGTACGCAATACACCGACCGCGACGCGACAGTGGCATGACCTCAAGGTCCGCGTGAACGGCACCAAGGTGGAAGGCTATCTCGATGGCAAGCTCTATCTGGAACACACGCTGGCCCAACCGGTCTCGGGCCGGATCGGGCTCTGGTCGAAGGCCGACAGCCACATGTACTTCGCGGAATTCACCGTAGCTGCCGGCAATTGAACAAGGCACCGGCGAGAAGCGTAGGGCGCCTTGACAAATACGTAGGGCGCGCCTTACTTCCACCCATGGGGAAGCGATCTCCCCACGAGGCGACATGCCCAAGAATCGCGTCCGATTTTTCGAGAAGGACGCTGCATGCCTGCCGCTAAGCTCATTCCCACTACCGTTTTGTGTCCCGCCGTTTCTGCGGAGGTGTCTGTTGCGCTCTCGCGCGGCGAGCGCACCACCGCGTGGCTGCCAACGACCGGCGTGTTGGAGGCGCGGCGCGGATGAATGTTGCGCCAGACACCACCCAGAACGTGGAACCGCAGCTCAAGCCCCCGTCGGCAATCGCGCTGCTGTTCGGTGCACGTGCTGCGCGCGGGCTTGGTGACGGCTTTGCCACGATCATTTTGCCGGCATACCTCGTCGAACTGGGTTACTCCCCTTTCCAGATCGGCGTGGTTGCCACCGGCGCCCTGCTGGGGACCGCGGTCCTCACGCTGGGCGTCGGTTGGCTGGGAGGCAATCGCGATTTGCGGACGCTCTTACTGCTGAGCGCGCTCACGATGATGCTGACCGGTCTGGCGTTTCCGTTCGCAGAGGCGTTTCCGGTCATCCTGGTTCTGGCCTTCGTCGGCACGATCAATCCCTCGCCAGGAGATATCGGCATCTTCGTGCCGCTCGAGCATGCGCTGCTAGCAAGCGATGCGAGCGACTCGAAGCGTACGCAGGTCTTTGCCCGCTACAGTCTGATTGGTGGCCTCTCGACCGCAGCGGGCGCCTTGTTGGCCACTGCGCCCGACTTTCTTGTTTCGTTTGACATGCCAAGGCTCGCCGCCCTGAAGTCCATGTTTTTCGTCTATACGGCCCTTGGTCTCATTGGCGCAGTCCTCTATCGACTGCTGCCACTAGCATCACCTGCGATTAATGTACGACCGAAGGCTTCAGTCCTCGGCCCCTCGCGGCGAATTGTCTATCGGCTTGCAGCTCTCTTCAGCGTTGATGCATTTGCCGGCGGATTTGCCGTCCAATCGCTTGTCGCCTTGTGGCTGTTCGAGCGCTTCGACCTGTCACTTTCGAGCGCAAGCCTCTTCTTTTTCTGGTCCAACACGCTTTCGGCCTTTTCGTATCCGCTCGCCGCAAAGCTGTCGCAGCGGTTCGGACTGATCAACACAATGGTCTTCACGCACATCCCCTCAAGCATCTGCCTCATCGCGGCCGCTCTACTTCCGAACCTGACGGTCGTACTGGTCCTGCTTTCGATCCGGGCAGCGCTTTCGCAAATGGATGTGCCGACGCGGACCTCCTACGTGATGGCAGTGGTCACGCCGGGGGAACGGCCGGCGGCGGCCAGCGTGACTGCTGTCCCACGCAGTCTCGCCTCCGCCATCAGTCCGAGCCTGGCCGGTGCGATGCTCGGTACGGCATTTTCGGGGCTGCCACTCGTTATCTGCGGCGCTCTCAAGATCGCTTATGACATCACACTGCTCCTGTCGTTCCGTCATATCAAACCGCCCGAAGAGGACGAGATGGCAGTCGGGAGGACTGGACAGATTTCGAGATACGGGGCCACCCAACAGCGGAGAGTGGGATGAAAGTCGATTTGAACCGTCGAAACTTCGCTGTAGCAGCGGTCTCGACAGCCGCGCGGGCCAGCATGCTCGTCTTTGCGCAACACGACACGTCAAATCTGAAATCGACCCGTGATTTCAACGGAGGACTGCCATGACCTATGTTCCGAAGCCGCTCTCCTGCGATCCGAGCCGCATCCGTGGCATGTCGGAGCGGATGATCATCAGCCACTACGAAAACAACTATGGCGGCGCGGTCAAGCGCCTCAATCTGATCGACGAGAAGCTTGCCGATCTCGATTACGCAAACGCACTGGGGTTCCTGATCAACGGCTTGAAGCGCGAGCAGCTCATCGCGACCAACTCGATGATCCTTCATGAGGTGTTCTTTGACGGCCTTGGCGATGAAAGCGAACCGATTGCAAGTTTGAAGGAGGCCCTGGCACGTGACTTCGGTTCTTATGAGCGTTGGCGTACCGAGTTCATGGCTATGGGCAAGGCCCTCGGCGGTGGCTCTGGCTGGGTGCTCCTGACGTGGTCGCCGCGTGACCGCAAGCTCGTCAACCATTGGGCCTCAGACCACTGCCACACGCTTGCCGGCGGAACGCCGATTTTAGCGCTCGATATGTACGAACACTCCTATCATATCGACTACGGCGCCAAGGCCGGGAACTACGTCGATGTCTTCATGGCGACGATTAATTGGCCGGCGGTACAGCGCGCATATGAGGGAATGCACGGATAACGCGCGGCTCCGGATGCTGAAAGTGCGGGCATGACTCATGGGCGATGACATGCCCGACGAAGGAGGATGCAATGCAGAAAAAGCTCTCGATAGGTGCTCCAATTCTCTTAGCGCTGTTGGCAACCGTTGCTGGCACGGAGACGATGAGTTGGACCAAGTACCGCGAGCTATTTGTCTCCACCGCGCATGCGCAGACCATCGATTGGCAGAAGGTCGACGAGACGCTCGGGCGAAAGCCCGCTATCTCGGACGATGTCCACCGTTACGGGTTTCCGCGCACAGACCTCGCGGTGACTTTGGATGGGGTGGCCATCAAGCCCGCGCTCGCGCTGGGTGGCTGGATTGCCTTCAAGCCGGTGCATGGCAGCGCAATGATCATGGGCGACCTTGTGCTTCTGGAGACCGAAATCAATCCGGTGATGGCGAAGATGATCGCGAGCGGCCTCGAGATCACCGCCGTGCACAACCATCTGCTACGCGCAAGCCCCGCCACATTCTACATGCACGTCGCCGGCCACGGTGATCCCGTCAAGCTGGCCACGGCCATTCGCGATGCGCTGGCCGAAAGCAAGACCCCACTGACGGTAGCGGCGCCGGCGAACCCGCCGCCCGCCGTTGATCTCGATACGGCACAACTCGACCAGATCATCGGAGTTAAAGGACAGGCCAACGGCGGCGTCTACCAATTCAACGTGAAGCGGCGCGATCCGATCACAGAAGGCGACATGTTGTTGACCCCGGTCGGTGCAATCGGCGTCGCAATCGGGATCAATTTCCAGTCAACGGGCGGAGGCAAGGCAGCAATCACAGGCGACTTCGTGTTGACTGGCAACGAGGTTAATCCGGTGATCATGGCGCTGCTGGAAAATGGAATCGAGGTCACGGCAGTCCATAGCCATATGCTGGACGAGCAGCCGAGGCTGTTCTTTCTTCACTTTTGGGCCAATGACGACGCCTTGAAGTTGGCGAAGGGGCTTCGTGCCGCCCTCGACAAGACGGCCAGTACCAAGAGTTAGAACGCAGTCGATCTCGCGGGCTGGGGCGCGAGATCTGCAAATCGCGGAGAGGAATCAGGATGAGAAAGGTTACCCTCGCGTTGTCGGCACTGGCAGGTCTCCTTGCCGTGAATGCAACGGCCCAGGCCCAAACGTGCAAGGTGTGCTCCGAGCAGCAGAAAGCCTGCATGAAGAACTACGCCGGACCGGCATGCAAGACCGAGTATCAGATGTGTCTGAAGTCCTGCAAACCGAAATGAGCGGCTTCTTCTTAAGACACTGCGCGATTCTCGCAGCTTTGGTGGGGACGGCATTCGATATGAGTGCCGTCGCTGCCGAGGACGGCCTTCACAAACTGTCGGGGCCGCAAATACGAGCCAAGCTCTCCGGCATGCAACTGACTGACGAGGTGCACTGGCGGGAGGTCTATGAGCGCGACGGCAGGCTGCGAAGTTACGCGATGGGCAAGAAGATGGTTGGGAAGTGGTACGTCCAGGCCGACGAGCTCTGTATCGATCTTCCTGAACCAGACGGAGGATGCTTCGAGGTGAACGTATCGGGCGAAACCGTCGTCTTGAAGCCGACAGGCTTGGGTCTGGCGGCAGATGGTGTCTTGAGATCGCCGGCCCAGGGCGAATGACGCTGCGAAGTGTGCGCCCCAATGCCTTTGGTTTCTCTTGAAGGAGCTTTGAAGTGACGACAACTACCGTTCCTGAGCGCGGTCGCATGGCCGAACTGGCGCTCTATTTTCTGCGGCTTGGCTTCCTGGGCTTCGGCGGTCCCGTGGCGCTCGTCGGCCAGATG
Organism: Bradyrhizobium sp. UFLA05-112; assembly: GCF_053572325.1. Lineage (NCBI taxonomy): Bacteria > Pseudomonadati > Pseudomonadota > Alphaproteobacteria > Hyphomicrobiales > Nitrobacteraceae > Bradyrhizobium > Bradyrhizobium sp. UFLA05-112. The sequence continues at coordinate 15,902 of NZ_JBANBK010000112.1, forward strand.
GAGCGCGAACTGGTCAATGACAAGAAGTGGCTGACCAAGGAGCAGATGCGAGAATCGATCGCGATCTGCCAATCGCTCCCCGGTCCTCTCGCAATCCAGGTCGGCATCTACATCGCCTGGCTCCGCTGCGGCTTCTGGGGCGCGTGGCTTGGCGGATGGTGCTTCATCCTGCCCAACTTCGTCATCGTTGCCGCGCTCGGTGCGCTCTACGTCTATCTCGGCGATCTCCAGCCCGTTACTGGGATCTTCTACGGCGTCAGCCCGGCGGTGATCGCGCTCATCCTGCATTCCTGCTACCGGCTGGCCAAGCTCGGCATGGAGGACTGGTTGCAATGGGCGATCGCGATCGTGTGTTTTGCCGTAACGGTTATCCTGCAGGCTGAGGTCGCGTTGTTATTCATCGGCGCCGGCATTGTCGGCATTCTCTACTATGGAAATCTCTTCAAGCGCACGCCGGCGGTGTTGCCAGTGGTCGTCGTACCGGCGGCTGCGCCGATGGCTCCGGTTGCGACGGGGTCGACGCTGGGCAAGCTCATGCTGTTCTTTCTGAAAGCGGGCTCCCTGACCTTTGGCAGTGGGCTCGTCATCGTGCCGTTCCTCGAACAGGGGCTGGTGCAGCAATACGGCTGGCTCGACGAACGTCAATTTCTGATCGCAGTCGCGATTGGCATGATCAGCCCGGGCCCGGTCGTGATCACGGCGACATTCGTCGGCTATCTGGTCGCCGGCTTCTGGGGCTCGCTGGTGTCTACGGTTGGCATCTTCTTGCCGTCGTTCCTATTGGTCCTCATCGTGGCACCGATCCTGGCGCGGAATCGAGGAAACGCCAACGTCCAGGGTTTTGTGAAGGGAGCCTACGCTGCGGCGATTGGGACCATCTTGGGCGCTTGTGTCCTGCTCGGAAAGATCGCGATCGGTGACTGGCTGACGGTGGCGATCGGTGCGGTTTCACTCGCGGTGCTGTTCCGTTGGAAGATAAACAATCCCGTGCTGATTGCCGCAACGGGCGTCATCGGACTGATCGCCTATCCGATCCTGCAGCCCGCGTGGGTGATGGTGAAGTGACGGCCTCGATACGAACGAGGAGCATCTTTGGTATCGGTTCTAGGGGAACAGGCGAGCATGAGCGAAGAACGTGTGCACCAGCATCATAAGAGCGAGAAAGCCAATGGCGTAACCGAGCAACGTGTTAATGCTTTCGAGCGGGTCTTGTGGAAGCTCTGTCGATCCGGATGAAATGCGTCCTCTAGGCGCGCCGTCGCTGCCGTTTTCTCGCATGGTCCAATGACGCGGTGATCTCGTTGGATTCGTCCGGCGGGATTTGAAGAAAGTGTACAGCAAGCAGACATCTATCAGAATGGTGACCGCCATGACGATGTAGGCCCACGGGCTTTCGATTAACTTCAATTCGATCAACACCCGAGAGAGTCCGAAGCCCACAACCCACGCATCAAAACTCATGCATATTCGACGAAACGTTTCGGCATCGAGCCGTCGAATAACAAAGGCGCCGGTTGGTATGCCAATCAGAGCACAGGGAACAAGCACCCATAGGAGGTTTGCGCTCTCCGCAATAAATAGACCGAGTTTGTAATAGGCGAGGGCGGTCACGCTCGACTCCACAACGCGGACCAATGCGAGTCCGGCTCGGAACTCGTCTTTGACCAGACCTTGATTGTTGAACAAGATGGCCAATGGCGGGCCGGAGATGGTCGTGACTGAATACAGGATGCCTAAGGTTGTGCCGAACGGTAGCCCGACCAGCCATCGCGACTGAATTGGCCTACGCCAACCGGCCGCCTGGACGAGGATGAGGGGAAGAATGACTGCGTACGTCGCGAGCTTAATCCAGCCAGATTGAAGCGAAGCAAGAGCGAAAGCGCCAATCCCAATACCGGGCAGTAGCCCGATCAGAATGGGTAACACCCTCTTCCATACAGCTGGAACGCCCCTCAAATTGATGAACAGAACATATAAGTTCACGAAGACTTCGATCACTATGATCGCGGGGTTCAGGATCCGATTTGTGTAGAAGACGAGTGCGAGCGGTACCGTGAGCGACGAAAATCCATAGCCAAGGGCGCCGTTGACGAAGGACGCAAATAGCGCGATCGCGGCAAGAACGATCATGGATGTGTCGAACGGAGGCATCTTTGCGTGTTCCCAGTCGGCGGTGACCAAGGCAATTCGAATTATAACTCAATTACCTCGTCGTCAGTGAAAAGAGCGGCGCCTTTGACCGTGTCTCACTGGGGCGATCGATGCAGCCGGTGATGTCAGCTTGCGGACTTTGCTCTCCGTAGTTCTGCCCAGGGCGAAAAGGGAGCTATGTGTGAAGTGGATCAGTACCTCCGGGCACGTTTCGCCACCCTGTCGCTGTATATGCCGAATGCTCGCCCGAGGAGAGCAACCCCATGAGCACACTGGGCAGGGCGGCATCGAACTCGACTTACAGCCGTCGGGAGTGCGCGGTGTGATCTCGTCGGGGGGGCCGCTCGGATAGTGTGCCGTTCTAGTCACAGTGCGCACAGAAAACAGCGTGCGCGCCTGTCCGCCTTATTCGATCACTTTTTGTACGGAACATTGGTCGCGCGCTCGACTTTCAATTGCCGCCGAGCCCTGCGGTGTAGCCTGGAGCTGGACGCGGAATTGAAGGCGAAGAGGAGATCATCGTGACGAAGGTAGCAAAGCTTCTTGCAGTAACTGCAATACCGGCATTGTTGATCGCAACGTCCGGCCCACTGCTCGCTGGCGGCGGCGGCGGCGGTGGCGGCGGTGGTAGTGGTGGTGGCGGTGCGGGAGCAGGTGGCGGGGTAGGAGCTGGCGTTGGTGGATCCGGGGGACATGGCGGCGGCGTGGGACATGGTGGCGTCGGTGGTGCCGGTCACGGCAGTTCGGCATCGACCGCTGCTTCAGGGCACGCGATGCAATCACTGTTCTCAAGCCCGCAGTCGCATGGCGCGCATCACGGCGCATCAAGCCTTAGCCTGGGACATGCGATGCAAGCGGCGTTTTCAGCGGTATTTTCAGGATCGCACTCGCATAGCGGGCATCACGGTTCATCAAGTCATGCGGGGCATCCCGGCGCATCGGGGTTCAGTCCAGGGCATCAGATGCAAGCGGCATCTTCAAGCACGCCGTCCGGGCATCCCGGTGCATCCAGCTTCAGTCCGGGGCATGAGATGCAAGCCGCATCCTCAAGCACCCCGTACGGCCCTCCCGGCGCATCCGGCTTCAGTCCGGGACATGAGATGCAAACGGCGGCTCCGAATCCTTAAGCCGGTGACGACCAGCAGTTCGCATCGAGCTTCGCGCTCCGAGAACGCCTCCACGAGTTCTTTGCGCTACGCGGCGGTCGGACAGACTGCGCCGCGATGATCGCACGCCAAGCAAAGCATCCGGGGCTGTAGCGTCCGAGGGAGACCTCGTCGGGCTGTCGGCTGATATCGAAGTCTGCACTGCTGAGCGGACTGCTTCTTGATCAGATCGTCGAAAGGGCGGGCGGCCGCAGCCCCGATCTGTCATTTCTTGCGTGTAGTGCTAGGGGCGCTTTGTTTTACACAGTGTCAATCGCGACACAATGTTGGCGTGACTCGCCTTAAGCTGTCGCCGCGTCTTCGTGGCGCTTCTCTCCTTAGCCCTGAGCCCGTCGCGAATGGCGGGCTTCCTTCGCATTGCTAAAGACCGCGGGCCAGATGGTTGGCCCGTTTCATGCTTTCCAAAATTGCCAGCGGAGGGGCGGGCATGATCGCTGAACACATCTTGGTCTGGGCTGCGCTATTGAGCGTTTTTGTCTTCTTGGCTTTCCATTCGGCCGGACGGAAGCGCGGGTAACGCTTGCTGAGTTTGGCTGCAGTTGCCACGAGCCTTTCTACCAGTGGGGGTCGCCTCGGTTGGCGGCCTCAGCCTTCAAGAGCTGCACATAGGTACCACTCTCACATATGCCAAGCTTCTGTGAAGAGCTTCACTCGCGGAGTACAATAAGTTGAGGAAAGGCGCCACTGGGGCTGGGGAAGTCGTGGCGCCTTCTCCCCAAGCACAAAGCCGCAAAGCGTCCCCACGCGGCCCCGTCCCAATGCGGGAGCCTTTGCCGATTACGTTAAAGCTAAGTGAAGACCCGGTTCAGGCTGGCGGGTGTGGAGTCTTTCATCGCCTCCGGCGCCGAGTCGGATTGTCTCCGCTGCCGGGGTGGATCGCGCCCTTTTGCAATCCGCCAGCCGAGCCAGTTGTGCCACTGGCCCCGGCTCCAGAACCAGTCGTCCCGGCGCCTCCTGCACCCGGCGACGATCCGCCCGTGCCCATCGATCCACTGCCGACCCCTGCGCCAGCACCACCAGCTCCGCCAGCACCTGCACTACCAGATCCGCTAGCTTGGCCATATGCAACGCTAGCGCCCCCTGCGAGTAACACAGCTGTCAGGACTGTAATAAAGGTCTTCCGCATTTTAAGCTCCATGGTTTTCGGAACCTAACCAATGGTCGCGCGCGGTAGGCGTTCCTAAGCATGCGCGCTAGCTGGCGGCCTGTTCTGTTCTCGCAGGCGTCATTCCGGCGCTTCACGCCCCTGGGGAGTCAGTTCGTATCGATCGCCGTTCTTCATTAGCCAACCGCCCTCGACCATGCGGAGCACAAACGATTTCGTGCAAACTGGATGAAAGGCGCTCGGGTGATAGATCTGGTTGTTTCGCTCGACCAAGTAGCCGTAGAGCCGGGCCTGCCGCAGAGTCCTACGCACCCATGGTGAAAGAACCAACATAACAATCGTTCAAGCGTCGGTTTGAGAGACTCTTGCTAAGCCTGTGCGGCTCTGCGGTGGCGAAGACCTTTCAACAACTCCTCAACGGGTCCAACCTCATTGGACCCCATGCGCCGTTCACGCGCGACTGGTTCAGCCGATAATTCTGCCAGCCATGAGAGCTGCCGAAAAACAGACAATCGCAAGCCCTGCCGCAATTAGTAGAGCAGTTCCCAGCTCTCCTCCCATGTACGCTCACAAAAGCTCCGTCCTGCGAGCGACCCCAGCACTCCGGATTGAATGCTGGAGCCGCCTGATGGCCGCTTATTTCTCAAGGGATCGAAATTTAAACCAAGCCAAGCCAGAAAAGTTTCTCGACGCGACCAATTTAGCCGTCGGAAAACGGTTGGCGGCTAAAGCTCCCGCTCCATCGCCGGATGGCTACGGTTCTTGACCTTGATCCAGAATTTTTGCCGGCCGCCGCGGTAAGGCCGATCGCGATGTTTCGAGACAAAGCCTTCAAGGCCCATGCGGCACGCAGCGCGGAAAAGGTCCGGCCCGATCTCACCGCGCTCAAAAGGTGCGACCGTGATCCCGTCGGGTCGGCGCGCCAAGAGCTGCTCCAGGTTGACTTTGCGCATGTGTAGGGGGAGGGGGCGCAAGTCATCGCCGCCCATCGTGAGAATGTCGAACGCGTAAAGCTGCACCTCGTGATCGTGCATGCGCGAATGCAGCGCGTTAAAGTCGGATATGCCGTCAACGCCAAGGATCACGGCCTCGCCGTCGATGACGAAATGTCTATGCCGGTTCTTGCGCGCGACCTCGATCAACGGATAACACCGATTTCGGTCGTGCCCGTTGACCTCTTAGCCGAAATCTCGATCGGGGAACGTCTAGATCCTCTCGAGCGTGGTGAGAGGAAGCGTCCATAACAGAAGCGGGAACCGGCACCATGCCATAGGAACAGAAGAACCAGCCCGGTGGTTTCAAGACTGGTAGGACAAGACGGGTAAGAAAAGTCGAGGAGGAAAGAATGAGATTAGCAACTAAGGCGCTGGCCAGCGCTGCGACTGGTGCCGGCCTTTTCGCGATGACCTGCGTAGGTGCCTCTGCAGCCATCGTCTGTTCTAACAATGTTTGCTGGCATACGCATGAGCGTTATAACTATCCGCCCGAGGCGAAGATCACGGTTCACGAGGACAACTGGAAATGGGGGCCGGGTGAAAAATATACTTTCAGGGAGCACGAGGGTCGCGGCTACTGGAAGGGCGACAGCTGGACAACGTTTGAGGAGCGATAGCACGTTATTAAAGTACCCAATTGAGGCCGCCGTGTTGGCGGTCGCTTCTTTTGATAACAATCAACGCGGCGTCGTTCGTTCAATGTCTATGCACCGCGCGCTGACTTGCGAGTCACGCACGCCTAGCGGACCACGACCGCCAGCAGCACTCGTTGCGTTTCGCGGACGCACTGAACTCCTGCACCGCGCCGCACATTTCGCCTCTCGTTGCACACCACCGCGTGCAGCTCCTCGGCAGCCTTTGGTTGCATAGCGCGACCAACCCTTGACTGGATTGAGCGCCATCACACGCTTGGGATGGTCGCACTGGCCCGTGAGAGCGTCGCAAATCAGAGCTGCATCCGAAGCATCAGCGTGATTTTCGTTTGCGCCGAGATTGCTTCCGGCTGAGTCGTTTGGCGTTTGCCGCAACCTTTCTTCGATATTGCTCGACAATCTTGTCTCGGGAGGCCCCGGCCATCAAGGTTGTACCGGCCTTGGCCGCCGCAAACAGTTTTTCACTGACCATGAGCTGGGCTTCACGTTGGGCTGCTTTGCCGCCGCGCATCAACTTCGCGATCCGCAAGGCGATCACGCGATTGCCTTCTAGCGCCAGCATCACCCAGTTCCACATGACAGTGATATTCCTAGCAAGTCGGTCGCCCACAAGGGATTTGTGGCGGCGTGCGGTCGCGCATCACGTCCAGGATAAGCACACCATAATCGCGCGCAAGGTGTGCATCGATGTCCAACAAAGCCTGACAGTCATACTCTCATCAATCCAATCACACACGTCCCCGCCTTTTGTGGAAGGCGCTCACAGTTGGGCGCGGGTCGCGCGCGGAGTCGGCCATTCAAGCCAAGCATCGGTCTACGCGCCAGCGTGAAATCAATCTCCTCGCTGTGGGTCAATCGGCTGCGCTTCTCGGATGGATCCTGCCGTTTGTGCCAAAGCCTCCAGGCTAGTTGGCCGACCACCTGTGCATCGTACACGAGTCCACAGCTCGCACATCGCATTGTGAGGTAGCTAGTGCCGGGGCGAAGTTCGACCGAG